>JAITJT010000011.1 GCA_031278795.1 Deltaproteobacteria bacterium
GGATAGTATATTGGACAGTTTTGGAAATACATGTATCGTGACCCCGGGGTATAATTCATCGATTAGAAATTTGTTGCCTGGTGATAAGTCAGTAAGAATCAAAAATGATATCAAAAAGAATACACTTATCAGCCTCAAACTTATTATAATGTCATATATGGCAAAAGAAGGAGAAGGAGATTGGGATGCGAAGATGGCTACAAAGCATGGGCATAACATGTTAAAAATACTCTTGGATATTTACAAGGATGATCCGCCCAGTGGATAATCATTCGAAATGAAAATAACAAAAACAACAGTCAGCTTTTGACAATACAAATTTATCATCATGCTGAATCATCCTCGATACTTGATTTTTAAAACGTTATGCTGTTTTTTTTTGTTTTGTTGTTAATATTTGGCCAATATTATTATTTTTTAAAAAGAAATATCGCCAACACGCAAGAAAGCCAAGAGAAGCGCTGAAAAATAAATTGTTTGACCCTTTTTGCCTTCCATAGCTCCCTTCCATAGCTCCCTTCCATAGCTAGCAAGCTATTACATACATTAACAATTTGTCACTAGCCTTGGCAATCTGTCACAGGAGTGGACACTGCAGAAAAAAACCTTCCCATCCAGATTTGGACGGGAAGGTTTTTGTTTTAGCAGAAGCGATTTAAATGATCGTGAGCTTAGGGCTAAAGGCTCTTATGCTAGCTTATGCCCAAGGATGCCCTCTTTTCAGATACCAGCTTGGATATCTGGGCCGCCTGGCTGATGGGTTCAGGGTCGTGGATGAAGGAGGCGCCGTAGAGCTCCTTGAAGTTTTGATCGAGGTAGGTGACCACACCCGGGACTCCCTGGATGGGAAGGGTGAAGCCCAGGTACACCGAGAGGCCCGAGGCTACAAAGCAGAAGGCCAGGGAGACGATCTGCTCCGTGGTCCAGCCGGGGATGGCGACGGCTGCCGGAAGCTCGGCCATTTCTTTTCCCAGGGCGCCTGTCTTGCTGAGCTCTGCTAAGAGCTTGAGGAGCCTGGAGTTATCCACGCAGGAGCCTAGGTGTATGACGGGTGGAAGGCCAGTTTCCTCGCAGAACTTGGCGAGCGCGCTACCAGCTTCGCTTTTGGCCTCGGGTTTGAGGAGGCCGGCCCTTCCCAGGGACATGGCCGCGCAGCCGGTGGAGAGGATTAGTATGTCGTCCTTGATGAGCGCCTTGGCCAGATCCACGTGTGGATCGTTTCCGCTGGGCCCTGGAAGGACTCTCACGTTGTTGCAGCCCAGGATGCCCACTACGCCCTTGATTCCGCCCTTTTTGATGGCGGAGGCCAGGGGGCCCACCGGGCCCTCTCCGTTGGCCTTGAGGATCTTACCTAGGGACTCGATCCCATAACCGGTCATGATCTTCTCGGAACCCTCCTGGATGGTGACCGTGCCCCGGTTGGGATAGTTGTCCGCGGCGGTCTTTAATATCTCCTTGGCCCTCTCCATGGCGTTCTTGTCGCTGCCCTTGAGGAAGGAGGTGTTTTTACCGGAGTTTATCTTGGCCTGGGGGAAGGTGGTAATGAGCTTGGTGTGGTAACACTCGCAGAGCTTACCTAGGGACTCCATGGCGCACTGGGCGTCTACCACCAGAACCTCCACGGCACCGCTCACAATGGCTAGCTCCTGCTGCAGATAGTCACCCGCCGCGGCTGCGCCGTGGCGCTCCTGGAGCTCATTGGCCGTGGAGCAGATGCCTGTTATACAGAAGCCCGCCGCGCCTTTGCCCTTGGCGTATTCAACCATCTCGGGAAGGGCCGCGGCCTCCACAATCTTTTCAGCCAGGAGGGGATAGTTTCCGTGGACAACCACGTTAACGGAGTCCTTGGACAGGGTGTTGAGGTTGATATCCGAGCTCTGGGGAACTGGCGGCCCGAAGAAGGCATCCTGGATGTCTGTGGAGATGGAAGACGATGCCCAGCCGTCGGCCAGGGCGCATCTCACTCCCTGGAAGAGCAGGTTGCGGTAGTCCTGATCCACGCCCATGTGGGTGCGGTGCATGATCTCCACAGCCTCGCGGTTGATACCCCTTGGTTTAATGCCCAGCTTGGTCCAGCGGTCATAGGTGCCCTGGGGGGCGTCTTTGAGGTAGGAGAGCTCACCGGTTTGCCTCCCGAACTCTGAGAGGCACTTGGAGGCTACCTCCTTGGCGAGCTCGGTCGCGTCCTTGGCCTTGGAGGCGTCCATGCCCAACCTGGAGGCGATGTCCTTCAGCTTGTCCTCGGCCTTCAGGGGATAGTCGCTGGTCTCCCCATTGGCTGCATCCTGGAGGGTCTCCACCAGGGTCAGCCCGTGGTCCGCGTGGGCTGAGGAACCCGCTGAGATCATCCGGATGAGGTTTCTGGCCACAATGGTCTCAGGGGTCGCGCCGCAGAGGCCTATCCTCTTGTCGGGTTCACTCCCGTCCTTTATGCCCTTGGTGAGGGGCAACCTACAGGGCCCCTGGGAGCATATCTTGCAGCAGATGCCCTCCGTACCTATGTTGCAGGGCTTCATCTTGAGGGCCCTGTCAAAAATTGTGGGCTGGCCTTTCTCTCTAGCCAAGGAGAGCATCTTGATGCTAACCGGGTCACCGGTTTCCGTGACCGCTTTCGGGGCCGCGGCCGGCTTGGCCGTGGCCTCGGCTGGCTTTTCTTGGCTCTTCAGCATTGTATCCAGGGCGCCCGTGGCCTTCTGGAGCTTGGCCTTGGCGTCCCTTAGGGCGGCCTCTAGTTTTTCCGTTTCCTGTTTGGCCTTTTCCGCTTCCTGCTTTAACTGTTCAATGGAAATCTTATCTTCGCTCACGAAAATCCTCCTATGATATATTCTCGGGAATGTGCAACTAACTTGAATGGACGCGAGGCATGCTGCTTTCCATTGCCTCACATCTAGATCTATTTAGTTGAGCATGGTCTGTTGATGGGAGATGTGCTTAGGTGGGAAGGGGAGCTTTGACCTAGAAAGGATTCAAGCTGCGGGCGCAACTTGAGCTCAAGCTATACATAGCTCTGGCTGTCACGGCTACTTTCCGCCCTTATGAGAAAAGCGTTATGATTATAGCCGCGGAACCTGGAGCAATATATAAAGGCCTCGCTTTACCTAAGCTTAGCTAAGGTAAATTTCCCACAGGCACTTTTTTGGTAGGAGTGAATTGATCTTTCCAAAGTCATCTAGATTAGATATTTATGGAAAGTGTATAAGTCCTGACGAGTCAACAAACAAAATTAACACTTCTAGTGTAGAGATATCAAGGAAAATATTAGCCAGATAAAGTTTCTCCCCAAAATCCTTGAATAATTAGCAAAATCAAGGGTTTCCCGCTTTTTAGGGCTTTCTGGAAAAGTTTTTGAAGCTAGAATGACAAAAGTGACTGAATTTTAACGTACTTTAAGACAAAATTCTTAAAAAGCGAGAAACATTAGCGTTTTCAAGGGTGCGAGAGCGAAAGACCTTACAGGGTAGCTATAGAGAGAAAAAGTGGAGTTGTGTTATCAGAAACAATTGCCATAAATAAAGCGCAAGTATTGATGAAATATAGCTTTCAGCGTGATTTGCTTCACAACTCCTATATCCATTTAAGATTAAAATTTAAATAAACGCTGAACCGGGTAAATATCTTCGTTTGAAAGATCCAATGAGAGCGCCTGGGGCTCACAAAAATTTTTCAGGTTATTATGGATAGGTGAAAGCTGAGGTGAGAGGTGAGAGGTGTGAGGAGAGAGGTGAAAGGTGAGAGGTGAGAGGTGAAGGGTGAAAAGTGAAAAGAGATAGGTCTTTAAAAGGTTTGTGACTAAAAATGACTTATGCCTGTCAGCAAGTTTCTTAGTAACTCTGAAAGCAGCTATGTGTATTAGGTATTTCCTGAAAGTTGAACGTGCAAGATGGGTATACTTAGGCTCTAGAATTAAAACCATCACAATCGTTAAGTTGCATAAGGTCTCTTTGAGATGAGGATCTCAGGTTTAGGAAAAAATAAACAGGCGCTAGCGCTTAGTCTCCGCGGGAAAGATATCTAAAAAATATTTTAAAATTATCCCAAAAAAGATCAAAATAATTATGCACAAAAAAAAGAACCGCGCATCTTTCAGGTGAATGCGCGGTCCTTGAAAGGACTTGGCGTAAGGGCGCAAGTTGAGCCTTGCCCACTGGCGCTTCTAGAGTTTCATCGCCTTGAAACTCTTTAGCCACATGGTTATCTTCACTTGGGAAAGAGTGGAGAGTTATCCAGGCCGTGGAACAAAGCTTGTCCACAGCTCTTCTTCCCGCCATCAAAGCCGCGGGGAATATCCGGAAAAAAGTTAAACGTTTATCCCGAAGTTACGGCAGAGGGCGGCCAGACCGCCCGCGAAGCCCTGGCCCACGGCCTTGAACTTCCAGTCGGAACCTTGGCGGTAGACCTCGCCGAATATCATGGCGGTCTCGGTTCCCATGTCCTCGGTTAGATCGAAGCGAGCTATCTCCTTGCCATTGTCCACGTTGACTATCCTTATGAAGGCGTTGGACACCTGGCCGAAATTCTGCTTTCTTGTTTCAGCATCGTGTATGGTCACCGTGAGAACTATGGTCTGGACCTCCGGGGGTATCTTCTGCAGGTGCACCTGGATGGACTCGTCGTCACCTTCCCCCTCCCCTGTGCGGTTGTCGCCCGTGTGCTGGACGGAGCCGTCGGACGATTTGAGGTTGTTGTAAAAAATGAAATCTCCGGAGGATCTTACTTTTCTGGCCTCGGTAAGGAGAAAGGCCGAAGCATCGAGGTCAAAGTCCTCACCTGGGGTTTCCCTGACATCCCAGCCCATGCCCACGAGGATAACCGAGAGGCCCGGGGCTTCTTTAACCAGCGATACGTTTCCGCCTTTGACTAATGATACTGCCATATTTTCCACTCCAGTCAGGTTAAATTTTTTTTGTAGAATTAGAACTTTGAAGATTTGTCCGGCGCAAATAGGTGGACTTCCTAAAACGAATTGAGCTTATCATTTTATGCTGAAACCCTTGTGAAGTTCAAGAAAAAATTCAGCTGCATTTTAGTTTTAAAATATTTTGGGGCGGGGCTTTTGCTCATAAGGGCGCCCATCATTAAAAAACCCACCCTCAGGCTCAAGCTGGCCCCTGGCTTGAGCTGGCCTTTTCATATGGAAGGAAAGGGCTCTAGTCGAGTTTTTGATAACAGAGTGGTTTTTTTTAAGAGCTGATTTTAAAACCTTAACAATACATACTTATGTATAGTTACTAATATTTATATATAAATATTGTATCCAGGATTGCCCTCTTAATCTTTAGCTTTTCCCTCTCTTTCCCAAGATTATCCCCCGCCATATCTGAATTTTCCTCTCCTAGCTACACTGGCCTTCTTCTTGAAGGGCAAATACTGAGGCGTGAACTTTAGAGCCCTTACAGAGAGCCCTTGCTCAGAGCCTTTACAGGACCCAACATGGGTCAGCTGGTTATATAGGGGAGGCCTCTCTGGGGCCAAAGGGAGAGGTTTTTACTTAAAAGATAAGTTATGACTAATTTTTATTGTTGTTTTTCGGCTCATAAAAGTTTAAATTCTCTCTGACAACTGTCTGAAATCCCGCCTGACAAGTCCTAAATGGGTATTCCCATCTTTTCTGTTGCGGTCAACGACCTCTAAAACACAATATGTAGGACTCAACGGCCCCTATGTGAAGCATCCAAACTTTCATGGGGCATGTCTTATTTTAAGGGAAAAGGCAGCTAAGAACCAAAAGCTACCCCGGAGCTTAAATTTTATCCAAAAATTCCAAGGAGACATAAAGTGCGGGCCCAGCTGACTATTTTGATCGCCTACGTGGTGATCCTCCTCGCCATTTCCTGGTGGTCAACCATATTACTCAAAAGAGGCACCACCAATCGTACCTTGAACTACCTCTTGGCAGGTAGGCACCTGCCAACCATCCTGGTCGTCGTCATGCTGGTGGGGCTGGCGGTGGGCGGCGCCTCCACTGTGGGCGTGGCCGAAAAGGCTTACACCGCCGGTTTTTCCGCCGGTTGGTACAACGCGGCCTGGGGTCTGGGCGGCATCTTTGTGGGCATATTCGTGGCCAAGCATTTTCGGCGCATGACGGTTAAGACCATCCCTCAGATCATGGGACAGATGTTCGGGCCCTACACCCGCTTCATCAGCGTCGTCTGCCAGCTCTTGGTGATGATTACCATCACGGCCCTCCAGTACGTGGCGGGCGGGGCCATCCTCACGGCGCTTTTACCGGAGGTCTTTTCCCTTAAGACCGGAATGCTCGCCTCCTGCGGCATATTCATCTTCATAACCCTTTTCGGGGGCTACTGGGCGAGCGGGCTCACCAATCTCTTCAACGTGGTCATGATCTACGTGGGCATAGTGGTGGCCTTGATCTTTAGCCTCAAGGGTTTCGGGGGATTCAACTCGCTGGTGAGCCAGCTTCCCGCGGATCAAAACTGGTTCCACCTGGTGGAGGGCCTGGGCCTCTCGGTGGTGGTGGGCTACGTCTGCGTCATGATCACCATGGCTACAACCACCCAGGCGGTGTCCCAGATATGCTTCGCGGCCAAGGACGAGAAAAAGGCTAGAAACGGCTTTATCATAGGCGGCATTCTCATACTTCCGGCGGGCTTCCTCTGCGCCTTCTTTGGCATCATGGCCGCTGTTAAGTTTCCGGAGCTAGCGGCTAGCAACCAGGCGTCTTTGGCCCTTCCCAACCTCGTGACCGGGCTCTCCCCGGTGGTGGGTGGGCTGTTTCTGGCGTCCCTGTGGGCGGCCGACATCTCCACCGCCGTGGGGCTACTCATGGGCTGCTCCACCTTGGTCTTGGAGGACGTGGTGAAGCGAATCTACCGCAAACCCTTGACCGGATCCAGGGAGATGCTAACTTCAAGGCTGGTGGTTCTTTTTGTGAGCCTCTTGGCCTTCGCCTTGGCCCTAACGGCCAAGGGCATCTTGAACACCATCACCACGGCCCTGGCCTTGACCACCTCCTTTACCTTCATAGTCCTGGCTGGCATCTACTTCCCCAAGATCCTCAAGAGGGCCGCGGGTTTCTGGATTGTCCTCACCTCCTTGGTACTGTGGCTGCTCTGGACCTTCTTCCCGTCCCTGCGCGTGCTTCCGCACCTCATCTACGCCGAGTGGCTGGTCTGCGGACTGGTGCTTATTGGCTTTGGGTTATTCGCGACCGAGCCGGCCGGTGACATCTTCGCCAAAACCAAGGAGCAGGAAGAGGAGATCGCCGCCGAGAGGGCCATCCTTCCCACAACCGAGCCCAAGCCGCAATCACTCTAAAGGCTTGATATTCATAGCCTTTCCCTGTAAAGGGAAAGGCTATTCCTTATGTCACAATGACAAAAAGATTAATGATTTTCCGGTGTTAATTCATGACTGAAAAACTTGACTTTAATGAGCTCACTAAGCTCACCGCATCCATATTAGAGAAGGGCTACGGCTACTCAGAAGACGAGGCCAATATCACGGCGACGGTTTTGGTGGAGGCGGACGCCCGGGCCATCGCCTCCCACGGCGTATCCCGTCTGGCCTTCTACCGCCAAAACATAGAGCAGGGCCACGCCCACCCGGGGAGAACCCCGGAGGTGGTTCACGAGACTCCCTCCTCTTTCGTGGTTAACGGTAACGGGGGAGTGGGCTGCTACATAGCTGATTTCACGGTGAAAAAGACCATAGAGAAGGCCAAGACGCAAGGTGTTTGCTTCTCCAGCGTGCGCAACTCCAACCACTACGGCATCGCCGGCTACTGGGCGGAGCTAATCGCCAAAGAGCAGATGATAGGCATGGCCTTCACCAACACCTACATAGCCGGGGTGCCAACCTTTGGAAACTTAAGGATCCTGGGCACCAATCCCATCGCCGTGGCTATCCCCCAAGGGGATGATGGGCTCTTTCTTCTGGACATGGCCACCACCACCGTCACCCACGGTAAGGTGGAGCTCTATGACCGTAGGAAAAGACCCATGCCCCACGGCTGGGTGGTGGACGAGTTGGGCAAGGTGGTAACCGACGCCACGGCCTTCGAGAAGACCTTCTACGAGAGTAACTTGGGCGGTCACCTCTACCTGGGCGGGGAGGGCGAGGAGTCCGGAGGCCACAAGGGCTACGGGCTAGCCCTTCTGGTGGAGCTTCTCTGCTCCGGGCTCTCAATGGGCGCCAGCAGCATGCTTACCTACCCCAAGGGGGGGAACGGGGAGCTAACCCACTTCTTCTCGGCCCAGCGTCTGGATCTCTTTGGAGACCCCAAGGAGCTTATGGCCCATATGGGAAAGATTCTGGACTCCATCAGGGAAAGCGGCAAGGCCGAGGGCTACGAGCGCATCTACATCCACGGCGAAAAGGAAGCCGAGGCGAGAAAAGAGGCCATGGAGCACGGGGTCTTTCTAGATGAGGCCACCAAAAAATACCTTCTGGATCTAGCCAATAAGTACGGGGTGGAAAGCATCAAGGGCCTGGGATGAGGGACTCCAGAAAGACCCAGCTGTCCATCCCTTACGGATCGGGCTTTGAGACGGTTCTGGTGGACAAGGCGAGGACAATCGTAACCCTTGCCCCGGGGCACACAAAGGCCCCGGGGGAAGGCCAATCCACGAAAACAAAGACTGAGGCCAGTTCCCAAGAAGCGGAGCTTAGTATACTAAAGTCGGCTCTGGAGTCTCCCTCAGGCGCCTTGCGCCTGAGGGAGCTTGCCAGAGGTAAATCCCAGGTAGTTATCTTAACCTCAGATCACACCCGTCCGGTTCCCAGCCGTCTCACCCTCCCCCTCATGCTTCATGAGATTAGGGAAGGGAACCCTAAGGCTAATATCACCATAATCATAGGGGTTGGCTGCCATAGGGGCACCACCATCAAGGAGATGGAAGAGAAGTTTGGGAAAGAGCTCTGCGCCCGCGAGCGCATCCTCAACCACGACCCCCACGACCAGGAAAACCTGGTCTCCATGGGGGTCCTTCCCTCGGGTGGGGAGCTTATACTCAACCGCATGGCCGTGGAGGCGGATCTTTTGGTGGCGGACGGCTTCATAGAGCCCCACCAGTTCGCGGGCTTCAGCGGCGGCCCCAAGAGCGTGCTCCCGGGTATAGCCTCGTTTAAAACAGTTCTTTTTAGCCACAACGCCGAGTTCACGGTGCATCCCAAGGCGCGTCCAGGATCACTTGCGGGAAACCCCTTCCGGGCGGACATGCTCCACGCCGCGAGGGTGGCTAAACTCGCCTTTATCCTGAACGTTACCTTGACAGAAGACAAGCGTATATCCGGCGCCTTCGCCGGGGACCTAGAGGAGGCCCACAACCAGGGCTGTGATTTTGTTTTAAGCCAGTCAGCCGTGAAGGGAGTCATCTCACCCATAGTCATCACCTCCAATGGCGGCTACCCCTTGGATCAAAACATCTACCAGTCCACCAAGTCCATAATGCAAGCTGATTTGATTTGTGAGGATGGTGGAGTGATCATAGCGGTGAACGAGTGCCGCGACGGCCACGGGTCTCTATCTTTCTTAGAGAGCTTCAAAAACGCCCCATCCTTAAAGGATCTGCTAAGTGACATAGAGAGCCGCTCGAAGGATGAGACCATTCCGGATCAGTGGGTTATCCAGCTTACAGCCTCGATTCTCTTGCGGAGGCGGGTGATTATGGTCACCAAAGCTAATGTGGAAGAGGTGGAAGCCTTGGGTATGAGGAAGGCCGAGAGCCTGGAGGAGGCCTTGAAAATGGCGGATGAGCTAAGTGGTAACCCCCTGGCCCCCATAAGCGTGCTGCCCAATGCCGTGGCCGTGGTCATCCGCCCGTAAAGTATCAGAAACAATCTTCCCATCTGCTCTAATCTTCATAGCCTTCCATAACAAAGAGGCTAATTGACTCTTCTTATCCTTTAGATAAGCTTGGAACTTGGCTATCAAGCTTTGTTTGGGTTAAGTCATCAGCCGCCATAGATTCTACTCTTTGAGGCCCCTTCTAGAATCATGGGAGATTGGTATTAGATACTAAAATCTTCTATATATAGTATATATTCTTTATTTTTATCTATGAATTGTATACTTGCCCAGCGGCTCTCTTTTTTTTCTCCAAAGGGGAGAACATCTTGAGAATAGGCCAGGGTAGGCGGGAAGCCTTGAAAAACAGAAGGCTTTTTGCTAAGTTAGAGCCTCTCTGCGGCCTTGTGAGCACACCTGGGCGGTTAACTCAGTGGCTAGAGTGTCGGTTTTACACGCCGGAAGTCAAGGGTTCGACCCCCTTACCGCCCACCATAAAGCTCTTTGGCGTTGTCAAACTCTATTAAGTGGCCCCTCTATCCCCAAAAGCTTTTTCCATCCTTTTACATCTTTTTGAAACAAACTCCCGCAGCCCTCTTATTTAAACCGCGTAGCTAAAATCCCCTGAAGGAAAAAACCGAGAGGTTTTTTTTCAAATGGGGTTTTTTTTGTCTCTGGCGCATCAAAAAAGCGTATGTCAAATGAGCGCTAGAAAAGCTGTGCTTCCCAGGTTGCCAAGTGGCCCGCTTGAAACGCCTGGAAACTCTTAAATGTGCCGGTCTAGAAAAGGCCGGCTTTTCTTTTGGCGCCTTTGATTCGCTCAAAATGCTTGAAGAAACTTGAATAGAATAATGGAGTCTTCAGAAGCTAGACATACTTAAGCCATTCACAATCCATATCATCTCTTAAAATTTGCCTAAAATTCTGAAAAATCAATGGGAAGGGGAAAAAAATACAAAGAAATGCGCTAAATATTGCATTTTAGCTAACAATTATCCATTTTGCAAAAAGATGAAAGTTTCTGCAAATTTCTGAAAATTTATGGGGAAAACGAATAAAAACTGCAAATAAATAAAAATATTTTTCAATAATAGGCATATGGTATATGGATTATCGTGAAAAAATTTTTTTGAATACAGGTAATATTTTTCTTGACAAGTTACTTGCCTTAGAAATATACTTCGAGATACTTGTTGGGAGCCAAAATTTTTTGGCCCAGGGCTTTTTAGATTATTTTTGAAGTTTTTTTGAGAGGGGGCTTGTACGGCACGGATTTGTATGGATGTTTTTGGACTTAATAACCGGGTTTACCTTTGTGCTTGACGGTTCAAGCATTGTTCTTGCGATAAGCATAATCCGTGTTACTGTTTCAGCAACTTCAGAGTGCAAAATGTTTAGATGTTGCCATTATCAGTCGCAAAAATAGATATCCTTCCGATTCGCTAATTTCTTCAAGGCTTCTTCATGAAGGACATTTTTTAAATCGCTCTCGTTCGCCTTGTCTCTTATTTCTTGTTCTCAGGAAGATTGAAAAAACACAAGTGAAATCAAAATTGTTGTCAAAAGGATTATAAGATGCTTAATTTCATGATAAAACAAAAGCGGATGATGGAGCTTTTGAGAGGAATGAGTAAGTCTATATTTCACATTTTTGACAGAATTTGTAAAGTTGTGTTTTTTATGACTACAACAGTATGCTTGGATTCATTGGGTGTCTATGATGAAAATGGCAAATCTTTTGGAGAAGTGCAGGTCACTAACCTGACCAATGAACTAGTGCTTAGTGATCTAGCTCTGAAGATATTGGATTGTGTCTTCGAATTTTGGCCCGTCGGCGCTAAAGATGACAAGGTTCGCCATATTTGTATAGTAGAATTTGAATTGAAGAAGAACAAACAACTTGCAAGCAAGCACATCGGGTATATAAATAGTGTGGTAGAAAAGTATAGCAAGCGGGGCATAAAGCTGAATATCTATTTTGTCGTAATTTATGGGCCGAAAATCTCTCCTAAGGCCAAATTTGTCAATTCTTATTTAGACCTTAACTTTAGGGAGCGGCAGAAATTTTTGCGATTGGTGTCAGAAGATGGGCTTTTTTCCGTTTTGAAGGAAATCAAGGCATCAGGCAAAGTGTTTCAGCCCTGGGAAGTCTTGCAGTTCATATTTCTGCCCGGGTTAGTCGCGCCTTTTGACAACAAGTTGTTGTTTAAATGTTTTGATTTTTGGGCCAAAAATGTTAAAATGTTTAGTGGTATCCATGCTGATGTCTTTTGGTTAATGCTTAACCATTATCACCAACACCTAACGGAGGCCCAAATGAGTAAATTATTTGATGAAATCGTCCCGGCTCCTATCTATCTGGAATTGTGTAAGAATGTAGATAAAAAAATGCTGGAGGAAGCCTCCTTGATAGCTCTCGAGAAGGGCCGCCAGGAGGCCCGCCAGGAGGCCCGCCAGGAGATCAGCAAGATACAAGCCTCAGCTGCTGTTACACTCCTGAAAAAGGGAGTTCCCCGTAAAACAATACGGGAGGCGCTGAAAGTAAGCGATCAGTTTCTTCTTAACCTTGAGAAGAAACTTAAGTTGAAAAAGCCCTGACCTTCAAGGACACCTTCTTTCTAGTGGACTAGTCTTGAGATCTTGGCTGAATCCTGTCATTCTGCCCTGTGACCATGACCAATCGGTGATGCACAGGAAAACGCTATATTGTGATAATGTTTTTAAATCATGCCTTTATTTAGATTGGGGGTGGCCTTGGCCACCCCTAATTCTATTAATGCGTTGCCTGCTGGTGGTTATGTATACCTATATATGGGGTATAAATATTTTTCCATACATAATATAGGGCATTTTGATCACAATGAAGAGACGAACCTTTTGAAGAGGCCCATCTGGTCCCACCACCGCTCTTCTCCAGCTTTGAGGCTCAGGGCTTGGCTGTTTTCAGGCGGTTTTTCTGTTGCGGACTTCTGGGGCTGATCATAATTTAAAAGATAGTTTCCCTCTAAGTTATGAAGGCCTAGAAATTATAGAGCGTTTTGTTGATCTGGGAATACAGCACACCTATGGAGTTTAGGTTTTTGTTTAGGATCTTCCCACCAGGACGCTAATCGCGGTGCTCTCCCAGGTTCTAAGCCCAGGCTCGACTGAATTCACGGGGCCCCTTTCACGTATCCAGCCGCGAACGAAATGCCGTACCTAGCGGTCATGATGGAGGGCTAATTTGTTGGTTGTTGGTTTCCGTTGATGAACTTGTGCTAACTTTAAAGAAAAAAGTGGCTTGATATGACAAGCTGGGTGCTGGGAAGTCTTTCTTGATCATCTTTTGTTTGAGTGTCTAAGCTTTTGACTACATAATTTGACTACAGAATAAAAATATCTTGATTTTTTGCTGCGCATAGATAATATTTATAGAGGTATCCATGCAGATTACTTTTAGTTAATGAATTATCTTAATAAAAAAACACCAACGGGGAAAAACCAGTGAAAAGTTTATTTGAAGAAGTTAAGCCGGCTCCAATTTATCTGGAACTATGTGCGAAAGTAGATAAAAACAAGCTGATGGAAGCCGCCTTAACAGCTTACGAGGCGGGCTTCAAGGAGGGCCTCGAGGAGGTCCGGCAGGAGGCCCGCCAGGAGGTTCTCCGGGAGGCCCGCCAGGAGATGCGCCAGATACAAACCTCTGCTGCTGTTACACTCCTGAAAATGGGAGTTCCCCATGAAACAATTCGGGAGGATCTGAAAGTAAGCGAAAAGTTTCTTCTTAACCTTGAAAAGAAACTCAAGTTGAAAATGCCCTGAGCTTCAAGGACACCTTCTTTCTAGTGGTCTAGTCTTGAGATCTTGGCTGAATCCTGTCATTCTGCCCTGTGACCATGACCAATCGGTGATGCACAGGCACGAGTGAATTCACGGGGCCCCTTTCACGTATCCAGCCGCGAACGAAATGCAGTACTTAGCGGTCATGACGGAGCGCTAATTTGTTGGTTGTTGGTTTCCGTTTCTGAACTTGTGTTAACTTTAAAGAAGACAAACCGTGAGCTGGGAAGTCTTTCTTGATCATCTTTTGTTTAAGTACCTAAGCTTTTTGACTACAGAATTTAACTACAGACTAAAAATTATCTTGATTTTTTGCCGCACATAGATAATATTTCTAGAGGTATTCATGCAGATTACTTTTAGATAATGAATTCTCTTAATAAAAAAATACCAATGGGAAAAACAAGTGAAAAGATTATTTGAAGAAGTTGAGCCGGCTCCAATTTATCTGGAACTATGTGCGAAAGTAGATAAAAACAAGCTGAAGCAAGCCGCCTTAACAGCTTACGAGAAGGGCCTCAAGATAGGCCGCCAGGAGTTCCGCCAGGAGTTCCGCCAGATACAAACCTCAGCATCTGTTACATTACTGAAAAATGGAGTTCCCCATGAAACAATTCGGGAGGCGCTGCAAGTAAGCGAAAAATTTCTTCTCAAGCTTGAGAAGAAACTCAAGTTGAAAATGCCCTGAGCTACAAGGACACCTTCTTTCTAGGGGAGTAGTCTTGAGATCTTGGCTGAATCCTGTCATTCCGCCCGTATCCGTTCTCGACTTGGGTAAGAACCCAAGCTAAGGCTACTTTTTACCATTCAAAAGGTTATACCTTAGCTTAAATTTATAGAAAAATTTTCAAGATATCTCACGCCAATTTTAGCTTTTTTGATGATTAGCAATATATGTTTGTATATTATATTTCATTGAAAGAGGCCACCAATGCCGATAGATAATAGCTAAGTACGCGAAAAAGTTTCTTTGCTAATTAATAATATATTTCGTAGTATCGAAACTAATGAAACAATGAATGATTTTTGGAATGAGAATCTTGAACACTTATCTAATGGCCTTTTAAAGATATTAGAAGAAGACAAGCTGGAAACGGCCTTCCGGATAGGCTACTGCTATGGCTACCTCACCTCTCGGCCCGAAAAATGGCACCTTGCGCCAGACATAAAGGCACATTTCCTGAAAAACATCAAGAACGGCTGCAATTACGGAATTGTAAAATTGGGAGATTGTCCTCTCTGTAGGGAGTTCTGGGTGGGCTTAGATGAACAGAAGCTTGACGATGCCATCTGGAAAGGCTTCGAGAAAGGCTACCTGGAACCTGGAAAGAAAGTCATCAATGGAAAGATGAGTATATGGTATTTTAAGAGAAAGTGGGCTCAACTCTCTAAGGGCTTGCGGGCGAAAGCGGCTAAAAAGAAATAGATATAAACAATTTCGAAAACCATAACCAAAGGCCGCCGGGAACAAGGGCCAGGTTGCCCGAAAGAAAAATAACTTAGCCCTCATCCAACTCCCTCAAAGACAGAGTTCACCATAAAACAATCCTAAAGGGGCTGAATAAAGCCAAAAGTTGTATCTTATGCTTTAGAAGAAACTTGTGCTAAAAAAACCTAAGCCAAAGGATTTCCTGAAACTAGTTGCCTGTCATGAGTTAAATCCAGTTTGAAGTAACGGCGCCTTGGGAGCTTCTTAGCGCGCAGCGGAGCGATCCCTCAATCTTTGTGTAGGATTTTTATATCATACCTGAATATAAATCAGGGTGGCCCTTTAAGCCACCCTGATTTGCCAAAGACACAGGCGTCTTAATAGCTATTAGCCGCATAATAAGAGCTATCACAACTCCACTACGCGTAATACAAAGATTTGACGCGATTATGAGGAGGAAAACTTCTGTTAGCTATTATAATTCAGCGCATGGGTTCTATAAAAGACAGCGATAGCCTGGTAAGTAGCGAAGTACTAATCAGCTCCAGGGGCTTTTTTTGCTTAATACTGAAGCGGTCGCGGGCGCACACTCGCGAACTTTCCCTTGTTGTTTCAGGGCTTAGAAATCGTCAATCATCTTGTGGATTTGGATCCGCTGCTCCTCGATGGAGTTGAGCATGGAGGTTCTGAATTCGTCCCTGTTGATTATCTCATCAAGCTCTAGGATGAGCTTGTCGGCCAGGAAGGCCGAGCCAACACCCACCAGGGCGCCTACGGCCGCGCCTACAAGGTTTCCAAACGCGGGCACCACCGTGCCCACGGTGGCCCCGCCCAGGGCACCAGCCGCGGTCATGGCCCCGTAGCTTACTCCCTTCTTGGTGGCCTCCTTGGCTATGGCCTTGATGGCCGCCTTGACGATTATCTTTTCCGCAATCCTAACCACCAGCGTTTTAGTGAGAACTCCGGCCGCGAGCCCGGCGGTTATCCCGGCGCTTATGGAGGCCACTCTTTTCAGGGGATAGGGAAGGAAGATGGGTATGTTGCCCATGGGAGTTACGGCCTTGGATTCGAGCACCAGCATGGGTTTGGTGTTGACCGGGCCATTGTAGCGGTAGCGCTCCTTGATTTTGTTTAGATCCACTGATGAACTTATGGCGTTCAAGCGGGACAGGATCTTGTTTATACCGCTGGTGTCCACGTTCTTTCCCAGCTGCTCTCCCATGTTGTAGAGCATGTATTCCTCAATCTCCCCCATGACCAAGGTCAAGAGCCGCCCGTATTCGGCCGGAAGGGAGTAATACCAGTCAAGGTAAGAGTCCACGTTGGCTCTATAGCCGTTTAAGATCTTGTCCACCTCACCTTTGAGCTCAGCCTTGCTCTCCTCTAGCTTCGCCTCTATAGTCCTGCTCTGATCCGACATGGCCTGGATTATCCTGGAGTCATAGTACTCGCCGTCTATCATCACCAGGTACATGTTCAAGCTCTGACGGAACTCCTCTAGCTTGCGGCCTGGTTCGCCGGATGCCAAAAGCTCAAGCTTTAGGCAGCTACCGAAAAAGAGGAGTCCAACTACCAGCGCAGGTAGCACCGCCACGGTGAAAAACCCTAAAAAGCTGGATTTCTCGGCCTTCATGGCGGTCGCGGATGAGACCCGGGAGAGATCCCTCAAGGGGATGGTAAGGAGCCTCAGAAGCGCGCTTACGCTAAAAAACAGCGTGCCCACAAATATCAGGTTCAAAAGAAACCAGCTCCAGAAGCCCTGAGGTTGGATGAGCCCCAGGGCGAAGTCCCGGCCGCCCCCTATGACGGCGTACCACTCGTTTAAGGTAATAAGGAGCTTGGACTGGGCCGCGGGAAAGAGGGCCGCCTGGGACGCCACCGCCTCAGAGGGGCTGAGGTGGGGAAGGGAAGTGGAGAGCTGGCTCATGCCCAGGGAGTAGATGAGGATCATTAAGAAGGGAGTGAGCCAGGAGGCGGCGCTGGAGCTGAAATAGGGGCTCAGGTGCCAGGGGTTAAGCTCCTTGCGGGTGAGACGGTAGAGAATAAAAAAGATGAGGAGCTGTAAGGGCAGGGTGAGAAAGACAAAGGGCCACTCCACCCGGGTAAGGGTCGCCAGGTTCAAGAGAAGACCAGTGGCCAAAAGGATGGAAGCCAGGGCCGATATTATATTGGAGAGCAGGCGCCTGCGCACGAAGCGGTAGATGAGGCCTTTACTAGCTATGTTTTGGTAGAGGAGGGCGTCCTTGACCGAGTCGAAGTAGGAAAGGGATATATAGATGGGTAGCGATGCCGCTATGACCAAGGTAACGGCTAGCGCGAAGGGAAGGGAGCCAAGATGCCTGGAGATGAAATAGAGGAGAGCCAGGATGAGGAAGCCCAGGACAAAGGCCCGGGTGAAGCTGGGGGCGGCGGCCTCCGGCTCCTTACCGGTCACAAGCCTCAAGGTAGGCTTTCCAGGTGTGTCCCTGGGTCTTTCCAGATCCCTGAATTCCAGTATTTCTTCTGACATGGAAAATGTCTCCGTGACGGGCATCAAGCCTCTCCTCTATTCACTGTAGAAGTGTTTTGGATCCGCGTCAAGGATGATTTGCAGACTTTAGAGGATCAAATCCCTTGAGAAAGGCGGACTTGACTTGGCAAAGGCCCCTTTCGGGGCCTTTACACCATAAAATCACTTTTTTAAAGAGCAAATGCCGCGCCAAGTTTTAACTTTGGATAGAGCCTCCATTTTCAGGGCGTTTTGAGGCCCTTTTCAGGGTTCCATTACAGGAAGAGCTCGAAATATTTAGCTTAGAATATGGGTTTTGGCTTTTGGGGGGATTGAGGCGGGAATTGTTGGGAGGCTACTGCTCACGGGGGAAATCAAATTATGGGAAATTCAGGGTAAACGCGGATAATAATCGCTTAACGATATTAATTAAAAAAATTAAATTTGAGATTGTTCTCTAACGTTTACGGATTCCACCGCTCCAAACCCGCTGATCAAAAAATGATCCGCGGGTTACGGCTCTATTTTTAGAGAAATAATAGTGGAGATAGCCACCATTTTTTCAGGTGAATATGGGCACCAAGGCCTTTTCAGGCTTTCCGTTACGCTCAAACTCCACCAGCTTAACCTCGGTGTGGTAGACCTTGGAGAGGTTGGCCTCGGTTAGCACCTCTGAGGCTGGGCCTGAGAGGTAGTCCCCCTTCCCGCACATGAGTAGCACGTCATCCGCGATGGAGAGGGCGTGCTGGGGGGAGTGGGTGGTGAAGACCACGGTGAGTCCCTCCTCTTCCCTTAGCTGGGACATGCGCCGCATCACCCGGGCCTGGTTACCCAGATCCAAGGCCGAGGCCGGCTCGTCCAGGATCAAGATCTTGGCTTCCGATACCAAGGCCCTGGCCAGGATGACCAGCTGCCTCTGGCCTCCGGAGAGCTCCGGATAGGGCCTGGTGGCAAAGTCCAGGATGCCCAGCTTGTCCATGGCGAGGAGGGCCAGCCTCTCGTCCTCCCTGGAAGGCCTCGCGAAGAGGCCTATGTGCCTCATCCTACCCATGAGAACCATGTCCAGGGAGCTGAAGCTGAAGACCGCTTGGAAGAGCTGGGGAACGAATGCTGTGCTTTGGCTAATCTTTAGGCTTCCCGCCTTGGGTTTCAAGACTCCCAGCATAATCTTCAAAAGAGTTGTCTTGCCGCAGCCATTTAAGCCCAAGATGGCGTGAATGCCACCTTCTTTGAAGGAAAAGGAGAGCCCGTCCAGGATCTTGGTTCCGGCCCTGTAGAAAAAGCCTAGGTCTTTAGCCTCTATGGCTGGAGTGGTATTAGCGCTATCAGTCATTGGTCCAGCCCCTCCCCCTAAGTTTCACGAAAAAGAACGCGAACACGGGTGTACCCACGATGGAGGTCATGAGGCCTATGGGAATCTCATAGGCCGAGAGGGTTCTAGCCAAGGTATCCATGAGGAGTAGATAAATCCCTCCCAAAAGGGCGGATACCGGAAGGAGCTTACCGTGGTCAGGCCCCACCAGCATGCGCCCCAGGTGGGGTATTACCAGTCCCACCCAGCCCACACCCCCGCTAACGGCCACCTGGGCCGCCACAAAGAGGGCTACCAAGACCACCACGGCCCAGCGTATCCTCGATACCTTTAGACCTAGTGAAGATGCATCAGAATCACCTAAGGATAAAACATTTAGCCTCCAGGAAAGACCCATGAGGGGTAGTGTGGAGACGATAGCTATTACAGCCAAAAACAAAACGCTCTCCCTATTGGCTCTGGAAAAGCTTCCCATGAGCCAGTAGATGAGCCCGGGAAGGCTACTCTCCGGGTCCGCGAAATAAGTTATGAGCCCCGTAAGCGCCCCAAAGAGCCCACCCACAACGATACCAGCCAAGACCAATCCCAAAGTGCTGGTCTGCCTGGCCAAGCCCGAAAGGGCGAAGGCCAGGATAAGCGCCCCGCAGCCAAAGACGAAAGAGAATGGTATGAGCTCAGCGCCTCCGGAAAATCCCAGGCTCAAACCCAAAACGCCCCCAAAGGAAGCCCCGGACGACACCCCCAGTATCTCCGGCCCCACAAGAGGGTTCCGGAAGACACCCTGCATGGCCGCCCCGGCCATGGCCAGGCCCATGCCTGAGATGACCACCAGGAGTACCCTTGGTAGCCTTAAGGTTCTAATAACTATAGCCTCATTAAGGGCTCCTGGATCACCTTCCACTCCGGTACTACCCAAGAGGATCTTAATAGCCTTTCCCACTGGCACCTCGAAGCGCCCCAAGAGGAGGCTCCCCAGCATGGCTAGCAAAAGGATTACAAAGAGTAAGACCATGAGTCCCCTCCCCCGCGCCTTGCGCGCGGGGGAGGGGGAGATCTCTTGAGGCTCCGGTCGGCTTTCTGCGCTTTGTAAAATGTCTTCTGTCATAAAGGAACCCTTTCGAACTGCTTGTAGATTGCCGAGCCCCGGTTCTCCTCAAGTCTTAGGAAGTGGTCAATCTCATCGTCAGTCATCTCATAGCCGTAGACCGAGAGGTAGGTCTCCTTAATCTTCTCTCTAAGATTGAGTGCCCCCTCCCACTCCGGGTGGAGGATGCGCGAAAGCCACAGAAGGGAAAGGGGGAGCTCCACCGGGCCCTCCAGTCTGGATGCCCCCAGGGGCATGTGGTAGACCCTCTTATCCCTTACGGCTTTAAGTCCTGAGAGTCTTGGATCCGCGTAGATGTCACTTACTACCATATTTGTCTGCGCTAAAACATAAGGATTTAAGAGTAGAACGTCGGGATCCAAGGCGAGTAACATCTCCAGGTTCAGAACCCCGCTGGCGCCGTAGCCGTCCTTAGCTGCGTTTTGGGCGCAGAGTTTATCCAAATTTTCAAAGAGATAGCTCTGGCTCTTCCCTCCCCAGAGGTTGTAGCCGGAACCACCCAAGATGGCCACCCGGGTGGGACTGGAGCAATCCCCCCGCTCCATAAAGATTGCGTCTCGCTCAGTTTCAAAGCGCTTCCATAGTTCAGAGTTTCTGGCGTCCTCTCCGGTTAGACCAGACAAGAGCTGGAAAAGCTTTCTCTTGTCACCACCGTCTCCAGTAATCTCCAAAAGACCGTGGTAGTTAACTTCCTTTAAACCCAAGGACATGTAGTTCCACACCAAGACCGCGTCCGGGTTTTCTTTCAAGACCTCTTCCACGCTTATGGGAGACGGGCCCCCAAAGTCCGTGAAGGCCGTGGGTTTGTAAGCTAGATCCGGAAAGAGCCTTCCTAATATGGAGCTACGTATCTCTCCAATCATATATGGGGGGATTTTGGTGACACTTGTGTCCTCTTGGCTCAAGGACAGATAGTGCCAAAGCACCGGGGTGAGTATGAAGGTCGAGGGATCTTGTGCTGTCATCTCCACCGTGCGGCCCGACATGTCCACAACCTTCCTTCCCTCACCCCCGGGCCCATCCGGCTGGCTGGGCCCGGGGAAGAGTCAAAGGATGAGGGTGATGAGGTAAAACAAGAGGACGGGGGCACCGCGTCCTATGAGCCCCACTATGTTTTCCAGGATGCGCATGGAAGCCTCTGAAAAAGAAAAAAACGTGAAAAAGACAAAGCTAGGAAGGTAAAAAGAGGAAAAAGGCAAAGCTTGTAAGGTCCAAGCTAAATTAAAACGTCAAAGCATATTAAAGCTAAGCTAAAAAAAATACTTTTAAGCTGGCAACACACATTGTATCGACAAAAAAATCAAAATCAAGAAATAAGCGAGGAAAGGTCTAGCAAGTTAGGGGAGGGGCGAAGCCCCTCCCTAACTCATATCTTAGATCTCATAGTCAATGGAGAAGGCGATGGTTCTGGGGAGTCCCACCTGGAGGTGGGAGTTTCCACCGCCGTACCAGTATTTCTTGTTGGTGACGTTGGTGCAGTTTAGCCTAAATATTAGTTTGGTGTCATCGTCTTTGGTGTAGGTGTACCTGAAGCCCAAATCGCCGTAGGTGTACGCGGGTACCAGTGTCTCGTTGCGGGTGGAGGTGTAAACTTTACCAAAGTGGTTGATGCCGCCGGTTAAGGTGAGTCCTTCCAGGAAGGGAACGTCATATTCCATGAAGAGCTTGCCCGCGAACTTGGGTGAATGCGCGGCTTGTTTCCCCAAGGAGAGCCTATCGTTTGTCATGGTGATTTTAGCGCTCATGATGTTGAAGCCGCCCAGGATGGTGAAGTCCTCAGTGAGCTTACCCCGGAAGGTGAACTCAAGTCCGCGGCTACGCTGGTTTCCGTCTTGGGTATAGTAGTTATTTAAGACGATGTTGCTGGGTTTGCTCAGTTGGTAAAGCGCCGCGGTGAGGAAGACTCTCCCGATAAGAGCCTTGGCGCCAAACTCGAACTGCTCGCTCACGAGCGGAGAAAGTACCTCACCTTCGTTTTCGTACCCTAATGGGACTGTGACGCCATTCTCGAGAGCTTCTATGTAGCTCCCGTAGAAGGTGATATTGGGGTGGGGCTTGAACAGAACCGCCATGGTGGGAGTGAGTGCCGTGTCCTCGTATTTGCTAGATATTGCTCCGCGGCTGTAAGAATTGGTGACCAGTGTGGAGTGATTCACTCCCACCATTATCTCCCAATTGTCCGTGATGCGTATGGCATCGCCTATAATGACATTTACGCTTTTGATTTGCGAGGTCCGGTCATTTGAGGTAAGATCACCAAGAATTCCCATGAGATTATATTGGTCTAGGTCGAAACTGTTGGCGATAGAGGGGACGCTGAAACGTCCGGCGTAGTATATGCCTCCCGGGGCTGCGGCGGCTTTTTGGAACTGATCCCGAATAGAAAAGTTAAATCCGGTCGTGAGTTTGTGGACAAAGGGACCCGAGTTGAAACTCCAGTCCAGATATCCATGTCCGCCTTGGTTCTTGAACCTAAACTTGACCACGTTTATGGCCGCGCGGAAGATGTCTGGGTCTGAGGTGAAATAGTTATTACCCCAAACCATGTCCCGGGTGACGTTGTTGTAGACGTAGCCTAACCTGAAGGTCAAAAGATCGTTAATCTTTGCGGTGAGGTTGGCTAGATAGGTGTTGGTGGCCACGTTGTGGAAGGTGTCGTCCGATGCCCAGAGGTATTTGGGATCCGGAGGCTCCCTCAAGGTCGTTAGCCTGAACCTGGGCATGGAGCTAGCGGGTTTGGGATCGAGCGAGGTGTCCGCGAAGGCGTTGTTATCCGTCGTATCCATTATGAAGCCCGCCTGGCGGCCCTTGAGCTTTATGAGACCTCGGGAGATGTTGGTCTCCAACTTAATGTTATCCGTAATATGCCAATCCACGGCCAGGGCTATGAGGTCGCGGTTCTTCTGTTGGGTGACCAGGTGCCCCTCTCCTTTCTGGTGGAGCAGATTGAGGCGCACGGCCAGGGTATCACTTATTATGGGGCCGCCTACATCGATGTGGGCGTAGGCCATCTTGTTTCCGTAGCTCCCCAGCCTGAACTTTCCCATGTTCTCGAAAGAGGCTCTTTTGAGGTTGTAGTTTATGGAGGCGCCTGGGTTGTTGGACCCGAACATGAACCCGGTGGGGCCGCTCATTACCTCCACTGACTCCATCTCTTCTAAGAACTGCCCTGTACTGGGGTTGCCGTTGGGGATGCCGCTTATCCTTATCCCGGCGTTAGCGCTCGTGGGAAATCCCCTGGCGTTCACCAGGTTCTGCAAGTTGTGCTCGGAGGCCCCACCGTTACTGTTTATGCCTGGAAGCCTGTTTATGAGATCCCCCGGGTTTTGCATCTGCTGATTGGTGATGTATTCCTCTGAGGCGGCGCTTATGGTGTAAGGGGTGTCCAAAAGCTCCCTGGTTCCCCAGGGGCCCAAGGATTTGGACTCGGTTATTATGTAGCCCGTGACGGTCGATCCTTCCGGATGCTTGGCCGTCACTTCCACCGGCTCAAGGTTAAGGTCGCGGTCGAAGTTGTCCTGGGCTAGGACATCGACAGCGCTCATCCAAAAAAATATAGCGCAAGCTAAAAAAAGAAGTGAGGATTTATTGCCCAATTTACTAGTCATTATAATCTCCCTGTAAAATTAAACCAACGCCAAAAAGCGTTTTAGAGTGATGAGATATTTTTCGCGCCCAGTAGTCCTCATAAGTGATGGGGACTTAAGCAACATTTCCAGAGCTGAGGCGCGTTTAAGGCAAAAAAAAACTGCCGCCTTGGAAAGATTCCAAGTTGGCAGTCTTCGTGACTGAATACTTAAATTTTTTAAATCATCCTTTTTAAATCACCCAAGCCTTATAAAGAGCGCCTATCTAGCGTTCTCCTTGGGAAGGACTTATTTGATGAAAAGGATTATCTTATCAAACCGGCTTCTTGCCGGATTTTTTCTTCGTGAGGTAAAGGAACAAAATTATTAGCTAATGAAATATTTAACGGAAAAAAAGAACAATGGTTAAGAATTTTCCGCGATGTTTTGGACTAAATATCTGATGCTAAGTGGAACAATATATACGTTTATCTAAATATTTTATGCTGCCCTCACATAGAGCTAAGACTTAGGTTCGACTTCAGTCGGGCCGAAAGTGCGGCGCTTTGGCTGGCGTTAAGAAAAGTTAGCCTATTTAGGTATATTTCAAAGGCACCCGCAACTTATTGGGGAGAGACCCTTCTCTTCTAGATCTGTCCTCTCTTTTTTGCGGGAGTCCGATGGAAAGCGGGGCCGTAAACAGGGCTAAGGCGCTAAAAACGTTTAGGGAACAGCATAAAAGCTCATAAAATATTAACCTGGGAAAAGCTGAAATGCAAGGTTTTTTTTGGATATTTGGAGATGTTTTTTTTGGGGATTGCGCGTGGCAAACATTATTTTGCGCGAGTGTGGCATGGGTGTGGCCAGGGGGTGTTAAGGGGGGGAAACATAATATGATCACGAAGCCGTGGGGCTTCTGTGAGTTTTTTTCTCCCGGTGAGCTAGAGCTATCCAATTTTCGCCGTATTTTCATAGAGTTATCTTAGTAAGGGAAAAGAATTGAAAGCGGCGACTCGGAGGAAAGAGAGCGGAAAGAGAGGACAAAAAAGCAAAGAAAAATTTTACATGGCAGAGTAAAGAAAAATGTGATATGCCAGAGTAAAGGATAAAATTTTACAAAAAATGTCAATATGGGCGAAAATATTCACTTTCTTGGCCTCATAACTAGAAGTTTCTTTTAGTTTTCGCCTTTTCCAACAGTCGTTTTCGTTGTAATATGATAAATGTCAAGGCTAGCCGCCCAGGATGGCGGCAGCTAAAAGGCCGGGGGGATCCCTTTAGGTTTTAGCCCAAAGTGGTGGATATTCCACCTTTTTTGGGCCTTTTTCAGCGTGTTCACCTCGCTGGGGACATGTTGGTGAGAGCACCAAGGGGAGCATGGGCTTTGAGGGGCTTTGAGGGGCTTTGAGGGCGGCCTTCTGGAAAGATTCCAAAATCTAGGCCCTTTTCCAAAATGTTAAAAAAATGACTTTCCAGAATATAGAAAAATACTAAGATTCAAAAATTTCCAGGCTTGGCGCGACTATTGCAGGAAATTAATTTGTTGGCTTTAGCTGACGCCAACTAATGTAAGAGATTCATAATTATGTTTAAGACAACTGACACTTTTACCAGGCGGACTGGCTTCACCATTGTCGAGCTCTTGGTTGTTGTTGCCATAGTGGGCATGCTGGCGGCCATCGCCATTCCCCAGTACTCCAAATACCGCCGGAGGGCCCTAAATTCAGCGGCCGTCAACGCCTGCCACAACGTGGCCGTGGCCCAGGAGGCTTATTTCATATTGGCCGCCAACTACACCTCCAATTACAGCGCCCTGGTGGAAGACAGCGGCCTAGGCATAGATGAGAACGTCCTCTATGGGCCCATAACCTTGATCCTGACCACGGATCCGCCTTCCTACAGCTTCTCCACCAACCACAAGAGCGACGGCACGACCACCTTCACCTATGACAGCGCCGGAGCCCCCACGACCCTCGTGGAGGGTGGCCCCAGGGTAACGGCGAACGACCCCTCCGTACCCGCTCTGTGAGGTGTTTTTGGGGTCTCTGATCAACTTAAGGGGGCTGTTTTCAAACAGCCCCCTATATTTATCCCTAATTGTCGAGCTATCAAGCTAACTTTCGGCATCCCTCCAACTATAAATCCACTCTTCCCCTCCACTATCCCTCAAAAAGAGAGCTCCATCCATCTTCTAAAAAAACCATCCTCTCGTTCAATAATACATTCCCAATTTCCAACAAAAACGCCAAAAAGCAAACAGGCTAAAGACAAAAATGCTTTGAACTTGAAAAGTTAAAAATTAAAAACGCTAAAAAGCCTAAGAGAGTTAAAAGTTAAAAAGCTAAAAAAGACTAAAAATACTAAAAGGCTAAAAAGCTAAAATATGCCTTTTATTGATTTAATGGGAACTTTTGGTGAACGGATTTTATGATATAAAGTCAGTTTTTTCATTTTTGCGTTACAAGCTAGTCATGCTTAGACCTTGCCTTTGCTTGGGCTGAAGCTAAGTGAGAGGCTCAAGAAGCCTAGGCGCTTAAGTTTCTGGGGATGGGAAAGAGGGCTTGGAAGGGTCTTTGAGGAGGCTTGTCAATCTATGGATTATGTATTATAATTAAAACATATATGGTGTATGTTTCCCAGGCCTCCATGTGATAGAAAATTAAAAATTTAATTTTAGTTGCGTAAAATTACCAATAAGTATATATATTATTGGGGATTTATTTCACCAAGCACGCCTTGGGGGGCCTTGATGATTTCCCTAGGTGGATAACAAACTATTTTTAGTAAAATTAGATTTTTCGCTCTTTTTCGTGAAAGCTCCCGTCACGCCTGGCGAGAGCATCTCGCTTTTTTATAAATAGGGACAATAGTGGACACACCCCGCATATTCGCTGTCGGAGACATCCACGGCTGCAGATCCAAGCTGGATTCGCTCATGGAGAGAATAGACTGGCGCCCCCAGGACCGCGAGGAGCTGGTTTTCCTGGGCGACTACGTGGACAGGGGCCCGGACAGCTTTGGCGTGGTGGAGAGGGTGCTCGACATCAAGAACGCCTACCCGGATCTGGTGACCACCCTCAAGGGCAACCACGAGCAGATGTTCTTGAACTTCATCACCGGGGTGGATCAACTCTCTCTAAGGGACAACGGCGTCTCCTACACCATGCGCAGCTATGAGGAGAACAGTCCCTTTCCGGTGTCCCATTTCAAGTTCCTCCTGGATCTGAAGCTCTACCACGAGACGGAGGATTTCGTATTCGTGCACGCGGGACTGCGCCCGGGCATCCCCTTGGATAGGCAGACCGAGGACGACTGCCTCTGGATCAGGGGAGAGTTTCTGGAGAGCGATTACGACTTTGGTAAGACCATAGTCTTCGGGCACACGCCCTTCCGGGAGCCCTTCATAGTGCCCGGCCGGGCCGGGCTAGACACCGGGGCGGTCTTTGGGGGGCCGCTCACCTGCATGGAACTCCTCTCCGGTCGTCTCATCACGGCTCCTTGATAAATGATAAGATGTTAAATTATTGTTTCCATATTGCTAGCAGCAATTGCTACAATGGCCTCCGCTGATTTTTACCTATCTTTTTTTCGGGCCCCCTAGATGCGCCCAGATTTTGTCTTGGCTAGCCAAGAATTTCCGAGTCGCCCCATGTTTTCCCCTTTAAAGAGCCTCATACTCATAATCATCCTAGGCCTTACGCTCTTTGCCCCGGCGCTAGTTACAAGCCTAGAGGCCCAGGGGGCGCCCGCCCGCCTCTCCGGGGTGGAGAAGAGGCAGCTACTGGCTATCGCCAAGGAGCCCCTGCTCTCAGCCATTGAGAGCAGGCCCCCCCGCGAGCCCGCGGTGGGGCAAAGGCTAAACATCCCTCAGCCGGTGGCTGTGTCCATGTACCTAGACGGTAAGCTAATCGCCCGCTCCTGGGAGCTGGCCCGGCCCGGGCCACTGGTGGTCCAGGTGAGCTCGCTCGCGGCCGCGCTACTCACCGGGCCCAACTACGGTAATGTTCCGGATCCTGGAATACTCTCCCAGGTGAAGATAGGTGTCTCGGTTTTCTACCGCTTTAGGGAGATAAAAGACGATAGAGACCTAGGTGGAGGCGAGGGCGTGGTGGTCATGAGCGGCTTTAGGGAGGGAGTGGGTGTGCCCCAGGACGTCCCTGAAGGGGCCAAGCCCGCGGATCTGCTCTCCTTCGCCTCCGTTGTGGGCGGCATGCGTCCAGGCACCTGGATGCTTCCGGAGTCCACCTTGCTCTCCGGCACCGTGGATGACGAGCGGGAAGAATGATGAGCTCCAAAAAGAGATTCTACGCGGACCTCCATATCCACTCCCGCTACTCCCGGGCCACCTCCAAGGAGCTCGCGCCTTTCACCCTCTCGGCCTACGGCGCCATGAAGGGCTTGGACCTCATTGGAACCGGTGACATGACCCATCCGGCGTGGCTCTCTGAGCTTAATGAAAGCTTAGAGCTTAACGAGAGTGGCCTCTACTCCCTCAAGGGGAAGAAGGGCTCACCGCAGTTTATCCCCACCGGTGAGGTTAGCTGCATCTATAAAGATGACGGCAAGACCAGAAAGATACACCTACTCTTCATAGCCCCGGATCTAGAGGCCGCCCAGCGCTTCTCCCAGGCCCTGGGACAGAGGGGAAACGTGGTCTCGGACGGTAGACCCATCCTAGGCATGTCCTCCAGGGACATACTGGAGATAGCCTTGATGGCGGAACCCCGTATGATATGCGTCCCGGCCCACGTCTGGACTCCCTGGTTCTCCCTCTTTGGCTCCATGAGCGGCTACGACCGCCTGGAGGACTGCTTCAAGGATTTATCTAGGCACATAAAGTCCCTAGAGACTGGACTATCCTCTGACCCAGAGATGAACCGTCTAATATCCGCCCTAGACGGCTACTCCCTGGTATCCTCATCCGATGCCCACAGCCCGGATAAGCTGGGTAGGGAGGCTACGGTCATAGAGGGGCCCTTAAACCGCGAGACGCTCTGGAGCGCCCTCTCCGGAGGCCCTGAGCTCTACGGCACGGTGGAGTTTTTTCCGGAGGAAGGCAAGTACCACCTAGACGGTCACGCCGACTGCAAGGTGGTCTTCACCCCGGAGGAGACCCGGGCCGTAAACGGCATCTGCCCCATCTGCGGAAAACCCTTAACAATTGGAGTGCTTAATAGGGTGATGGAGCTGGCGGACAGGGGAAAGCCTCCGGAAAGCTTACTTCTTCCCGACTGGCACATCCTCCCCCTATCAGAATTATTGGGTCAGGTCTTTAACCAAGGCCCCCAGACCAAGGCCGTGAAGCAGGCCCTGGTGCACCTCCTCAGGATCTTTGGGAGCGAGTACCACCTGCTTTTGGATGCGCCTTTGGATCAGATTGAAAAAGAAGGCTCTCTACTCTTACGCGTGGGCGTGGAACGCATGCGCAAGGGCGAGGTGGAGACCATGGGGGGCTTTGACGGGGTCTTTGGTAAAGTCTTGGTTCTAAGTGATGCCGACCGTGAGGAGCTAACGGGTAGGGGTAAGCTCTTCCAAGTGGTCAAAGATGCCAGGCAGAGGCGCCAGAGCGTCACGGTGGATTTGGAGCTTAAGAAACTAAATTCAAGTGACACTTCCCGACAAGCGTCTCTAACAGCACTCCCTAAAAGGGATTTATCCATACCAGAGTCTGAGACCCCTCCGGAGCCTAAAATCCCGGAGGATACAGCCACAAGGACCTTTCTATACGCTCTAAACGATGAGCAGAGGCTGGCCGTGGAAACCAAGGCCAGGACCCTCTGCGTATCAGCGGGTCCAGGATCAGGTAAGACCAGGGTATTGGTGGCTAGGGCCCTGTGGTATCTTTCTGAGGGGGTTTATCCGGAGGAGCTCTTACTAACCACCTTCACCCGCAAGGCGACCCAGACCATAAAGGAGCGCCTCATAGAGGAAAGACCCAGTGCCGCGGCCGTTAGGGTCGCGACCATCCACGCCCTGGCCCATAGGGCGCTTTTGGAAGACGGTGACGACGCCTTCCAGCTGGCACCGGAGGATTTTCTCTGTGAGCTCTCTAAAAAACTTACCAGAGACATAAAGATAAGCCCAAGTCGGTTCCTCCAGCTCTTAAGCCGGGCCAAGAACCTCATGCTTCCCATCAGCCATAACCTAAGCGAGCTCTCGCACGCCATGAACCTCTACCAGGAGGCCTTGAAAAAATCCGGCTTCATGGACTTTGACGATCTGGTTTTGACAGCGCTTCCTCTGGCAGCGAGGGCCGCTGGGCGCTACAAGGCCGTCATGGCCGACGAGTGCCAGGACCTCTCCCCTTTGGAGTTTAGGTTCCTAACAGCCCTTTCCAAAGATAGCGAGCTAACCCTCATAGGCGATCTAGGTCAGCGCATCTACGGCTTCAAGGGAGCCTTGAGCTCCTTTGAGGAGGCCGCGAGAGAGCAAAGGGGCCATCTAACCAAAGTACACTTGAGCGTAAACTACCGCTCAACTACGACCATCACCTTGGCCTCCGAGTCCTTAAGGGAGAAAGTGGACAGCGTGGAGAGGAACGCTTTTTCCCAGGACAAGGGCCGGCCCATAGTGAGGGCAACCTTGATGTCACCTCGGATGGAGGCATCTTACGTGGTCGCGCGTATTAAGTCCCACCTGGGCACCATGTTTTTGGGGGGTGGCGGCGGGGACTCCAAGGGACTCTTAAACGGCCTCTCCTTAGGTGACATAGCCATAATCTACCGCCTAAGGATCCAAGGGGAGGAGATACTCAAGACCCTGGTGGAGGAGGGGCTCCCCTGCCAGATATCGGGCGAGGACGAGGTGAGCGCCCAGGACGGGCTAGATCTTAAGGCCGACAAGATAAGCCTTTTGACCATGCACGCTGCCAAGGGTCTGGAGTTTAGGCTGGTATTCATAACGGGCCTGGAGGACGGCATAATACCCATACTTCCCTGGTACGAGGGCGAGTCCAAGGACAGCTCCAACGAGCGCCTAATGGAGGAGAAGAGGCTCTTCTACGTGGCCGTGACCCGGGCTAGGGATCAGCTCTACATCACCAGGGCCAGGCGCAGGCGCCTCTACGGACGCTTCCTAAGCGGTGAACCCTCCCCCTTCTGGAGCCTGATTCCCGACGATCTAGTAACCGACGCGCGTCTGGAGAAGCAGCCTAAGCTGAAAACTAATCCCTTGTTCTTGTGATGTCTTTTTAAGTTTTTTAGCTATCTTGTGAGAATTTTGTCTTAGCTCTTTTATCCAAGCTTCTTAGATAATTATTTATAGAATTATTTCTTAGCTCTTTTATTCTTAACTCTTAATAAAACAAGGGTAAGCACTGCGTAAAAAAACCTAGCTTACAAGCATATTGAAGCGTTTTTTTTTCTAAAACCTTAAATACCAGGGCCTTATCCACAGAAAAATGATGGGTGTAAACTCTCACAAAGAAAAGAAAGGCAAAAAGGCAAAAAGGCAAAAAGCCAAAAAGCCAACAAGCATTTTAAAAAACCTTAGACCCGCGGCGAAATTTTTTTGCTCATTTTAGGCAACTTTCTAGCTCTTTCTATGGAACTCAAGAAGTTTTTAAGCTATACCCATTGGCTGTTGCGCACGATAAGCGAGGTGAGAGTAGCTTACTTTCTACTACGTGAAAAAGCAAAACGAGCTTGAAATTTTTTATGAAGTTAGGCTCGAAAAATATAGCGCGACTACGCTTTAGATAGAATTAGTTAGTTTAGCCTCAG
>JAITJT010000026.1 GCA_031278795.1 Deltaproteobacteria bacterium
AGGTTGCTCTCGTACTTGGTGGGGCGTTTGGGGACTGGCTTCACTCCAGCCTGGAGGGCGAGATTGGGTCTCTGGTTCTGGGGGGGCGCGTAGCCTTGCGAGCCGTCCTTCCGCGCCTCGCCCAAGGGGGCGTGCACCTGCATGGGGGGTCTCGCGGCCGGAGGTGTAATGGTTATGTTAGGGACATTCTCCCTTTCCGGGCGCACCATAACCTCAGGCTCCTCGGCGTAGGTGTCCAAGGTAATGACCTCCTCGCCCAGTTTCTCCAACTCGTCCTTGCTGGGGCTATCCCACAGCTTGCCGTCGCCTCCGTCATCCATTATGCCGGTGGCTATTACCGTTACGCGCACCGAGCCGTCGGCCATGAGGCTGTTGTCAGTGACCGTTCCGGTGAATACCTCGCAGTCGTCCTTCACCTCGGCCGTGGCCAGTTCACTAACCAAGACGTACTCCTCTAAGAGGAGGTTCTCGTCTCCGGTTAGGTTAACCAGTATTCTCTTGGCGCCTTTGAGGCTGGAGTTGGCCATGAGCGGTGACGAGATGGCGTTCTTGAAGGCCTTCTTGGCCCTATCCTCGCCCTGGGCATCCCCTAGGCCAATTAATCCAGGTCCTTGGACTGAGAGGGCCTGCTGGATGTCCTCGAAATCCAGGTTGTTGATGGTACCCGGTTTGGTGAGGATCTCGATTATGCCCGCCACTCCCCTATAGAGGATGTCATTGGCCATGGCCTGACCCTGGAGCATGGTGGTTCCCTTGGGGGCCGTGGACTGAAGCTTGGCGTTGGAGACCGTGATGACGCTGTTGCAGAAAGGCGTCAAGGTTTTAATGGATTGGGCCGCCACGGTCTTCCTGTGCTGCTTCTCGAAATCAAAGGGCGTCGTCACAAAGGCGACAATTAGGGGACGTGGATCCAATTCGGACATGGCCCGGGCGATTACCGCCGCTCCACCGCTTCCGGTTCCGCCACCCATGCCGGCGGCTATGAAGAGCATGTCGGTGCCGTTTAAGGCCTCCTTGATCTTCTCCACGCTCTCCTCTGAGGCCAGGCGTCCTTTCTCGGGATTTCCGCCGCAACCACGCCTCTTGGTGGTCTTCTCCCCGATTAAAATCTTGGTGGTGGCAAGGCAGTTGTCCAGATCCTGGGGATCCGTGTTGAGACCAACGTACTCCGGGCCGTTGAGGCCCTGGTTGATCATGTGGTTGACCGCCTTGTTGCCGCAGCCGCCAATACCCACCACCTTGATGACATGGTTTGAGCCGCAGGCGTCCAGCCCGCCATTATTTTTCACAAAAGAAAAGTCGTCCGACATATAGCTGTCCTCCAGAGGATTTTAAAAATCCCGGGTTCGTGTGGAAAAGGCTTAGGATCATTTGCGCCCTTGGCATCTCTTGACCTTGAACGCATCTCTGCGGTCAAGGTGGATTAGCGCTTAATAGGGCCCAACTTTAGAGAATTTTGTTACGATAGTTAAGCTATTTCTAGCTTTTTAGGCTTTTTAGCTTCTTAAGCTTGTTAGCTTCTTAAGAATGTTAGCTTCTTAAGCTTTTTGGTTTATTGTTCTTTAGCCCAGGAGCCTATTTAGGAGACCGCTCCATAGGCCGCCGTTTTTCTTGGCGGCCCGGGCCATGGGGACGGCGCCTGGAAGCTCCGCGCGTTTCATAGCGTGGAGCAGAAGACCCATGACCGCTGAAAATTTGGGACTGTAGACCATCTCGGCTAGGCCGCCCATGTAGCTGGGGTAGCCCACGCGCACCGGGCGCTCAAAGATCTCAGCCGCCAGCTCCGGAACGCCCCTTAAAAGGGCCGTGCCTCCGGTTAAGACAATGCCCGCTACGTCCCGGTCGCAGCCGCTAACTATTATCTCTTGGTGGATGTGGTTTAAGAGCTCCTCCACCCGGCACTCCAGGATGTCACAGAGCACGTGGGATCCCACTTCCTGGGAGACTCCGTTCATGCCCGGGATTATAAGTGGGCTATCATCAGGGGGAAGGAGGCTCCGCATGCAGCAGCCCTCCTGGATCTTAAGCTCCTCGGCTGAATCCAGGGTGGTTCTCAAGGTTTTGAAGATGTCCCGGGTTAAGCTGTTGCCACCCAGGTTCAGAACCTTGGTGTGCCTAACCGATCCTCCGGTGTGGATCATGATGTCCGTCGTCCCGGCCCCGAAATCCAAAAGCGCCACTCCCATCTGCTTCTCCTGCGGGGAGAGGACCGCCTCGGAGGAGGCCAGGGAGGTTAATACTATGTCATCCTCGTCCACGGTGAGTCCGGCTATCTTTGTGCAGTTGAGCAAGTTCTGGATGGCGTTGGTGGAGACGGTGACAATGTGCATGTTCACCTCCAGGCGCACGCCCATCATGCCCACTGGATCCTTGAAGCCGCTCTGGCCGTCCACGGTGTAGTCCTGTTCAATGGTGTGGATAATCTCCCGATCCGGTGGCACGTTCCTGTTGGTGGCGGATTGCCTGGCCCTCAACTTGTCATCCTCGGTGATGATGTGATTGCGGTTGTCCCTGACCCCCACTATGCCCTTGGTGTTGTGGCAGTCCACAATGCCTCCGGAGACTCCCAGGATGACGTTCTCCACCTCCAAGCCAGACATGTGCTCCGCGTCCGAGACCGCTTGCTTGATGGAGTTAACCGTGCGATCCACGTTCACGACCATGCCCCGAGACATTCCCGGCGAGGGTACGTTTCCAAAACCTATGATGTTGAGCTCGCCCGTGTCGCTCACGGCCGCCATCACGAGGCAGGTTTTACTTGAGCCTATGTCCAAGGCCGTTATGATTTCAGACCCGACCATTCCTGGTTCCTCCCTTGTAGCTCCGCCACGAGAACATCGCTTTTTATTGTTCTCTTCATAATAAACAATTCTTTTGAAATTTGAAAGTAAAAAACACTAAAAAAAGAAAAAAAATTTCAAAATAAAAAATTTTTTTTGGCCTTTTTAGCATTTGTCCGCTCTAGAAAGCCCCGGATTTAATAATTTAGAAGACAAATTGATCATATCCTCGGCATCCTCTAACAGCATTGGAGATGGAAATTCCAGAGGAATTTCCTTGGGCGCTAAGGCCGCCCAAGCTCTTTTAGCTTGTCAAAAGGGTAAATACACGCCCTTTTGAAGCTGTATTAGCACTCATCTTAGCATTGGGGCATAATCTCTTAGTCCACTCCGGCTAGATTTCCCAAAAAAATGATTGGCCAAATAAAATATCTATCCCTCCAGCATGGTCTTTAGCCTCCTCCAGATCCTTCCCCACAGGGAGGGGGAGGATTTTTCCGACTTGGGCACCCGCATGGCGCTATCGCTGTTCTGGAGGCCGTAGAGGATGAGGCCTATGGTCGTGGCGTATTTGGGGTCATGCACCATTTCCGAAAGGCCCCCACCGCACTCCGGATAGCCGCGGCGCACCGGACGGTTGAAGATGTCCTTGGCCATCTCGGTAACGCCTCTTAGAAGGCTGGAACCCCCTGTCAGGACGATTCCGTTTATGCTGTTGTCAAAGCCGGAGCGCACGAACTCGTTACTCACGTGGGTGAGGATCTCCTCCACCCTCTTTTCCAGAATGGAAGCGAATAAGGTGGCCTCCACCTCCTGCGGGGCGAAACCAGAGGCCGAGGGTATCTCTATGGGAGGCCTTCCCACCATGAGATCCGGAATGCAGCAGCCTTCTGAAACCTTGAGGATCTCAGCTATCTCGTGCGAGGTGCGTAAGGTCTGCGCCAAGTCCGAGGTGAGGCTGTTGCCACCTAAGGCTAAAACAGCTGAATGTTTCACAGCCCCTCCGCTGAAGATGGCGATATCAGTGGTACCTCCCCCAAAATCCAAGATAGCCGCGCCCACGTCCATCTCCTGGGGACTCAAGACAGCAGATGCCGAGGCCAGGGATTCCAGGATAATGTCATTTACGTTAAATCCGGCGTTGGCCACGCAGTTGAGGAGGTTCTGGATGGCGTTTATGGCGCCGGTTATAACGTGCACCTTCACCTCCAGCCTCACGCCCACCATGCCCACTGGATCCAAGATTCCGTCCTGGCCGTCCACAATGTATTCCTGGGCAACGCTCTGGAAGATGTCACGATCCACCGGGGTGTTTAGAACCAGCGCCGCCTTCTGCACGCGCTTCTTGTCCTCCTCGGTTATGATCTTGTCCACCTTGTCGCGGACAGCTATGACGCCTTCTGTGTTGAAGCTGTGGATATGCCCACCGGCAATCCCCAAGAATACGTCCTCCACCGGAATCCCCGCCATGCGGGAGGCATCCTCCACGGCCTCGCGGATAGCGCCAATGGTTAGATCCATGTTGATCACCATGCCCCTGGCCATGCCTAAGGACTTGGAGTTACCCACCCCTATAATCTCAATTCCACCCAAATTGTCCGGAACCGCGATGATGGCGCAAATCTTTGTCGTGCCGATATCGAGCCCCACCAGGATCTCTTCACTGGAGCCGGTGCTTTCGGTGTGGCCTTTTCTAAATAATGACATTACCTTTCCTTTACCCTCTTGTTTCTCGTTTCATCTACCATCAATTTAAGGCTCATTTAGGCTTTTGGCTTTTAGCTCTAGCTTTTAGCTCTTGGCTATCTTCCATATTTCAAGTTTAATCTTTTTTAGGCCTTCTATATCTAATCATGTGAGCCTTAATCTTTAGTTTTGCCCATAACAATTAATCTTTCAGCGTTTTTAAGCTCTTGAAGGTCTTTTAGCTCTTTTGGTTCTATTGGTTCTCTTGGCTCTCTTGGCTCCATCTTAGGCAACTTATTTGTGAGTCTTAATATCCATCTTTCCGCTGTAATCTTTTTTCTCCGCTGATTTATTTTTAAGCATTTTTAAGTGGCCTAAAATAAGTCCCAAGCTAACATGCATTTTAATAGTCACCCTAAATTTAGGTCCTTAGGGAGCGCGCCTTTAAATTAGATTTAAATAAATACCCGCAAATTTTGCGGCCTTTGAGGCGCTAGCTGTCCAGGGGCTCCTCCCCCCGCTCCAGCATCCCCTTCTCGCGAGGAGAAAAACCCGGAAGGTAGCGTGCCGTAACCCTCCTGGTGCTCTCCAGGTTCAAATAGATGAGGCCCTCGTCCTGGCTCCCCTCTTTGAGTTTGTCCAAGACCTTGGAGACCCGGCGTATCTTCTCACTGTAGGGCCCGAATCCCACTCTCACCTCGAGTCCCCCGTCCACCATAAAGAGAGTCATGCCTATGTCCGGGTCATAGAGGATCTCTGAGACCTTGTCCAGATTGAAGGAGTCTGATCGGGTCTTTAAGATATCCATGAGCTCAAAGACCTCAGAGACGGCCCTCTTCATGAGAGGGCCTCCGTTTAGGAGTTCGTCTAAGGAAAAGCCGCTCACTATGGGAAAATCCGGGGTCTCACCGGGCTCTAGGCTCTTGAAGGGCCTACCGGACTCGTCTATGTAGTGGAGCTGCTCCAGATTCACTATGGCCCTGGGCGTGTACTCCTTTACCCTTATGGTTATGCCGTCCGGAGGAGGGGTGCGGGAGATGTCCGCGTCCTCTATCCAGGGGAGGCTTTTTAGGGATCTAACAGCCGCCACGCTATCGAATCCAAAGAGGCTAACCGGCTTGTCCAATCCGCTGGCCGAGAGTATCTGGGCCCTTGTCAGTCTGTAGGTGCCTCTTATGTCAAAGCTCTTTATGGTGAAGAAGTCGCTTTCATTCAACTTTACGTAGAGCATAATCAAAAGACCGGTGACTATGCCTAGAATGGTGAGTGCGCCTAGGCTTAGGAGGATAAAACTTAGGGCCTTCCTTAGGTAGCGGGGTGTGGCCTTCAAGGCTCCCAGAAGCTTCCGCCAGATTGAGCTTGAGCTCCTCTCGGATACGCTTTTCACCGCTCCCTTGGAGGCATCGTCAACTCTTAGGTCTATCCTAAGCCCCCTTGGGAAGCTCTCCTCGCGCTTCCCCTTACCACTCACCAAGCTTCCCTCCCGGGGTCTTCTCTTGGAAGTGGTGGGGTTGGGCTTGGAAGACTTCCTCTCGGAGCTTTTCTCCCGGTCCTTCTCCCTCCATTTCCCGCCCTTGGGGACATTTATCCTTTCCAGGAGAGAGTGGCTTCTTTTGGCTTTAGTCTCATGCATTCAACACCTTGCTCGCGCGTAAAAATTGATAAATAGTCCCTCTTGAAAGTGCTAAAATCTGGAATTAATCACAAAACATCAAAAAAAGAAGTTCATTTGGGCTCTTATATTCCTTAAATACCTCAAAAACACCTCTTAGATATTAACCACCCTAACCTCCCTCTTGAGCCTCACCCCACTTTTCTCCTGGACTAGCAAGGTTATCTCGTGGGATAGATCGAGTATGTCCTTGGTGGTGGCCCCTCCGGTGTTTATGATTACATTGGCGTGCTTGGTGCTCACCATGGCGCCACCCTTCTGTTTACCCTTGAGGCCGCTCTCATCAATTAGCTTTCCGGCGTGGTCACCCGGGGGGTTTCTAAAGAAGGACCCGGCCGAGGGCTCGGTGGGGAGGCTTACGCGGCGCTCCTTCATTCTCTTATCCATGCGCTTCTTAATGGCACTAGGATCGCCCTTTTGCAGGGCGAAGGTGGCATCTAGAACCACCAGGGCCGGAACCGCGCACTTGAAGCCCCGGTATTTAAACTTCATCTCTTTTTTCTGGAGCACCTTCACCTCGGTAGTGCTGCGGTTGAGGACGCTTATCTCCTGAAGCCACTGGCCCACGGCCTGGGTGCCGGCCCCGGCGTTCATGATGACCGCGCCCCCCACGGTGCCGGGTATTCCCACCAGATCCTCTACGCCCGTGAGGCCCCGCTTGGCGGCGAAATCCACAAGCTTACCCAGCCTGACCGCCGCGCCGCAGGTAACCAGCTCGTGCCCGGGTGGGGCCTTGGCTTGCTCCTTTTGGCTCATGGAGCTCTGTCCGGTGAGCTGGGCGAAGTCACCTCCTTCAATCTTAATAACCAAGCCGGGGTAGAGCCCGTCGGGAAAGAGCACGTTAGTGCCTCCACCTAATATGTAGAGAGGCATCTTCTCCATATAGGCGAAGCAGATAAGGCCTTTTAGCCTCTTAATGTCTCCGGCCCGGGCGAATAGCCCGGCCGGGCCACCCACCTTGAAGCTACAGTGCTCGCTCATGGGCTCAAGCGCCGTGAACTCCATTGATGGATAAGCCTCTACCAATGCTTTGAAGCGTTGAGCCTCCACTCATGCCTCCCTTCCCAGCTCCCTTAAGATTTCCTCTCCGGCCTCCCAGATGTTACCCGCCCCTAAGGTTAAGATAACGTCTCCCTGCTTCACGAGCTCCAGGGTTTTTCTGGCTAGCTCCCCTACGTTTCCGCCGTAACTCACATTACCGTGCCCTTGGTCCCTGATGGCCTTGGCCAGGCTCTCGGCGTTTACGCCGTCTATGCCTCTTTCACCCGCGCTGTATATGTCAGCTAAGATGAGTAAGTCCGCTCCGCCAAAGGAGATGGCGAACTCGGAGAAGAGATCCTGGGTACGGCTATGCCTGTGCGGCTGAAAGAGGACTATCTTTCTCCTTTCCGGAAAGCACTCGGAGAGGGTGGCCAGGGTGGCCTTGATTTCCGTGGGGTGGTGTCCGTAGTCGTCAAATATTCTCACCCCGCTCGCGTCCCCCTTGTGCTCAAAGCGCCTACCCACGCCCGAGAGCTTGGAGATGCCTCTCTTTAGCGTCTCAAAATCCAATCCCAATTCCAGGGAGACGGCGCTGGCCGCAAGCGCGTTTAGAACATTATGGAGTCCGGGGAGGTTTATCCTCACCCTTCCCAAAGAACTCTCTTTCACCACCAGCTCAAAGGAGTGGCCCCAGTCCTCTTTCAAGATATTCTTGGCCGTCACCTGCGGATCCCCTTTGAGGCCGTAGGTGATAAAGCGTTTTTTCACCTGGGGTATTAGTTCCCTTATGTGCTCGTCGTCTTGGCACAAAATGGAAGCCCCATAAAATGGAACCTTGTTGATGAAGGCCAGGAAGGTCTCCTTTAGGCGCCTCAGGTCCTGGTAGTAGTTCATGTGCTCCCTATCTATGTTGGTGACAACCGAGATGGTGGGAGAAAGTAGGAGAAAGGACCCATCCGACTCGTCCGCCTCCGCCACCAAGAGCTCACCTTGACCAAGCCTCGCGTTAAGGCCTAAGTTATTGACCTTTCCGCCTATTATGAGCGTGGGGTCCAGGCCCCCTTCAGTTAGTATGGTTCCCAGCATGGAGCAGGTGGAGGTCTTGCCGTGGCTTCCAGCCACGGCAACGCTGGATTTGAGCCGCATGAGTTCCGAGAGCATCTCAGCTCGGGGTATGACCGGTATGGGTATGGCCCGGGCCGCCTTCACCTCCGGGTTGTCCTCCCCCACGGCGGAGGAGACCACCACCACGTCGGCTCCCTCGATGTTCTCGGCCCTATGCCCCAGGCGCACGTCGGCCCCCATGGAGGATAGGCTTCTGGTTTGCGCACCATCCGAAAGGTCCGATCCGCTTATCTCGTGGCCTAAATTGAGTAAAACCTCGGCAATCCCGCTCATGCCGATACCGCCTATGCCCACGAAGTGGATATGTCTTTTTTTCCTATACATTACTTATTCACAAATCCTTACTATAAAGTAAATTAATCTTTCTTTTCCTCTTGCTCTGGCTTTTCACCATATAACTTACCCCTAAATCTTCCGCCTTTAGTACCCATGGGCACTCTGGATTTAACAGTGGGCGAGTAAAGCATGATCCACTTAGCCATTGTCTCGGCGCTATCGGGTTTATCCAAACTAGCGCAGTTTTCAGACATGCTCTTCAGTCTCTCCCTATCATCCATGAGATCGCTTAAGCGGGCGAAGAGGAGCTCCGGGGTCAAGTCGCCCTCCTTAATGAGGATGGAGGTCCCGGCCTCAACCAAGCTTAAGGCGTTCTGGCTCTGGTGATCGTCTGCCGCCGTGGGAAGGGGAATCAGAATGGATGGTAGCCTGGCGGCCGCGAACTCGGCCAAGGTCAAGGCCCCGGCCCGGGAGATGGCTAGATTCGCCTCCCCTAAAACCCTCGGCATGTCCGAGAAGAAATCCTTGAGCTCATAGTTAAGCGTTGTTTTCTCATAGAGGGGCCTAAGTAACTTTTCTCCCTCCACTCCGGCTTGGTGGATTATCTTAAAGTTCTTATCTCCTTCCAAATCCTTTAAGATGCCCATGACAGCCTGATTTATAGCCCTAGCGCCTTGGCTTCCGCCCAATATGAGCAAGGTAAAAACATCCGTCTCCTTTCTTACCCTTTGGGATAGCTCACGGATCTCCTCTCTTACCGGGTTTCCCGTGAAAGCTAGTCTTTTTTTCTTGGGGAAAAACTCCCGAGCTTTCTCATCTCCTAAAAAAATTATGTCAGCGAACCTGGAGAGGATGCGGTTACTTAAGCCTGGCTTCCTGTTCTGCTCATGGATTAACAAGGGAATCCTCAGTAACTTTCCGGCGATTCCCATAGGAAAGGAGACGTAAGCCCCGGTCAAAAATATCAAATCCGGGTCAAAGGCCCTGATTATCCTCATGGCCTGAAAAAAACCCCTAGAGCTCTTTAGCCCTCCCTTGACCTTTCCCAATATGCCTAAACCCTTTACACCTCCAGAGGAGATCACCTCTCTTTTGAATCCCAAGGGATCCAAGATCTTCCCCTCGGCGGGCCTACCCGCGCCCACGAAGAGAAATTCACTCTGCTCAAGCTTCTTGACGGCTTGCGCCACGGCCACGGCGGGCATGATATGTCCGCCGGTGCCGCCGGCGGCGAAAATGATCCTCATTGAGAGCTGGGCCTCCTCATTGGAAAAAAGGCAAGGGCTGACCAAAAGGCAATGTGTGAAAAGGAGAAAAAACAAAGGCCAAAGGCTATATACGAAAGGCTAAAACAAAGCTACGATGGGCCTAAAGCAAACAGTGAAAAGGAGAAAAAACAATTTAAAGGCAAAGGCTGACCAAAAAACAAAAAGCAAAAAGTGAAAAATGAAAAGTGAAAAGTGAAAAGTGAAAGGAGAAAAAACAATTTAAAGGCCAAAGGCTATAAACAAAAGGCTAAAAACGGAAGCCCAGCTACGAAAGACCAATTGCAAAAGGCTGTAAGCAAAAAACAGCTACGAAAGGCCAAAGACAAAAGGCTCTAAGCAAGAAACAGCTACAAAAGGCCAAAGGCTATAAGTAAAAGGCAGCTACGAAAGGCATTTAACACTTATTAAAAGGTATTTAGATCTAGTTTCCGCCTCTTGCGGAAAGCCGCCCAGGCCCGCTCCGCCGGATTGCCACCTCCGGAGGGGCGGGCCGGACTGCCATGAGAGAAAAAAAATTCATATCTATTTTCTTTAGCCTTATGCATGGTTTATCCATGCATAAGGCATTTTCACGTTTCATTGTTAAGGTTCGCCCGGGCCTCTTGGAAGCTCAGCCTGGGCGCTAGGGAATCAGGTCTTTCCTCGCCTTTTTTAAGTGAGCGCTTGGCGCAGTTGAGGACTAGCCCAATGGCTATGCAGCTGGCCACCATGTTGGAGCCGCCGTAGCTGAAGAAGGGCAAGGCCAAACCCTTGGCGGGCCAAATGGATAGGGCGACGCCAATGTTAACAAATGCCGGAAGGGTTATTATGAGAGAGGCGCCGGATGCCAGGTAGTAGTCAAAGAGGTTGGACGCGGACCTGGCAATCATAAAACCCCGAATGGCCAAGGCCAAAAAGAGTAAGCTAACGAGCACCACACCAATTAGGCCCAGCTCCTCCCCCACCACGGCGAATACCAGATCCGTGTGCACCTCCGGGATGAAGAAGAGTTTTTCAATGCTCTGGCCTGGTCCCACCCCGAAGATGCCACCATTGGCGAAGGCGAAGAAGGAGTGGATTATAACGTAACCCTTGCCTAAGGGATCGGCGAAGGGATCCAGCCAGCCCATGATGCGGTCCATGCGGTAGCCGTAGTTGACCACGTAATACCAAAAAGCCGCGACCATCATGATGAAGAAGGCCACGAAATAGCCCCTGGCCATGCCTGAGAGGAAGCACATCAATATAATGAGCCCGGCAACTATGACAGCGCCGCCCAAATCCTTCTCCAGCACTATGAGCATGCCGAAAATAACCAAGAGCAGGAAGTGAGGCGCGAAGCCGTACCAGAAGTCCTCCACCAATGTCCCACAGCGGGAGAGGGACCAGGCCATAAAGAACACCACGCCCACCCGCGCGAACTCCGAGGGCTGGATATAGACGCCGTGGATAATCATCCAGCGGTAGGTCTCCATCTCCGGAATCCGGAAAAATGGCAAAAAGGACATAACGAGGAGCACCAGAGAGGCCCCCAAGGCCACCGGGGCTAGCCTCCTCAAGGTTTGGTAGGAGAGGAAATATATTATGGCTATAAGCCCCACACCAATACCCGCCCTAATGCACTGGGCCTTGAAATAGAAGTAGGGGGTCTTCTTGTAGAGACTGGCCTCAGCCGAGCTAGCTGAGAGAAGGTTTATGAGCCCAATACCCAAAAGGAGCAGAAATATGGCCAGGAACACGGTGTCCAGCTTCAAGCTCCATGTTTTCGCTTTCTTTTGTTCCATTCTCCTCCCCACTGTCTCTTCTTCTTAATTTAAAACTCTATAAAAGGGCTATAAGCCAATCCAAAGCCAACGTTAAAAAAACACTCTCCTCATATTATTTCAGGGAGTCTCTAAAATCTTCATGACCTCTTTCTGGAAGACATCTCCTCTTTCCTTGTAGTCCTTGAACATGTCAAAAGAGGCGCAAGCGGGCGAGAGGAGCACCGTGTCCCCGCTGGCGGCCCAGGCCCTTCCCAGCTCAACCGCCTTCTCCATGCTCTCGGCGTAGGCCGTGGGGGCCGCGCCGGAGAGCTGCTCCCTAATCTTTTCCCGGCTCTCACCCATAAGAATAAGTAGCTTCACCTTTCTTTTTACAAGATTCATGAGCCCCCTAAAGTCCATGTCCTTGTCCCGGCCGCCCATTATCAAAAGGACGCTGCCGTCTCTAAAATTTGCTAGCGCCGAGGCCACGGCTCCCGGGTTAGTGCCCTTGGAGTCGTCGTAGTATTGAACACTTCTATGCTCTAAAACCAGCTGCAGGCGGTGATCCGATGGCTTGAAGTCCTTCGCTAGATTAAGTGCTTCCACCATGTCGGCGCCTAAGCTGTGGGCCAGGCCCACGGCCGCTAGGATATTCATGAAGTTGTGTCTTCCTGTGAGGGAGAAATCTTTAAAATAAACAGAGCTTAGCTCACTGCCGTCTTCGAAGAGTTTCAAAACGGTCGATAACCCTGACTGGGTTAGGCATCCCCCGAAATTTAAGTGATCCTTTATTTCCGTTATGCCAAAGACCCGGGCCTTGGGCTTTAAGTTCTGGAGCGCCGGATCGTCTAGGTTCACTACAGCTATGTCCTCTTTTGTTTGGTTTTTGAAGATGGCTTTCTTTAGCTTAAGGTACTTACTCATGCTGTGGTGCCTGTCCAGGTGATCCGGGCTCAGGTTTAAAAGGGCCGCCCCCTTGGGGTGGAAGTCCTTAATGGTCTCCAGCTGGAAGCTGGAGACCTCCAAGACCAAGGTGCGGTAGGGGTTATTTTTCCCCTCAATTAGATCCGCCGCCAAATTGGACAGAGGTTCCCCAATGTTTCCGGCCAAATGCGGTCTATAGCCCAATCTATAGAGGATATGGCGCGTTAGCTCCGCGGTGGTGGTCTTTCCATTGGAGCCGGTTACCGCGACCGTGGGCATTTTGACCAAGGAAGAGGAGAGCTCCAATTCACCCGTTATCTCAATACCTTTTTTCCTAGCCTCCTTTAAGAGCTTGTGGTCTATGGGAACCCCGGGAGAGATCACCACTAGATCGTAATCCTTAACGCTTTTGGGAAAATCCCCTCCCAAGAGGAGTGTCACTTCTTCGCCCTTGATGGTCTCCAGCGGGGAGAGGTATTTCTCCTCCTTGGCGTCCGCGACCGTTACCTCAGAACCCAAGCGCCTAAGGAGCCTCGCGGCCGCGAGCCCGGATAGGCCCGCGCCTATGACCAGAACGTTTTTGTGAGCGTAATCCAACAAGCTTGAAACATCCTTTCCTCTATAATTAGCGATTTCCGCTTCTTCTCTTTCCATAATCCCTAGCATTCAATGACTATTCTCTATCCTTCTCTTATGTTCTTAGTTAATAAGCTACTAAGTTCATTAGCTTCTTGGTTAAGTAGCTTCTTGGCTTTCTAGTTACTAGGGCCCTCATCTAAGCTTAAGGGTTGAAAGTCCAGCCAGGCCCAGGATTATGGCGATTATCCAAAAACGCACTATTATCTTGGATTCAGGCCAGCCCTTGTGCTCAAAGTGGTGGTGGAGGGGACTCATCTTGAAGAGCCTTTGACCGTTGGTGGCCTTGAAGAAGGCCACCTGCAAGATAACCGAGAGGGCCTCCACCACGAATATGCCTCCCACAAGGATTAGGAGAAACTCCTGCTTCACCATGAGGGCGGCGAGGCCCAAGGATGCCCCCAAGGAGAGGGAGCCCACGTCACCCAAGAAGCACTCGGCCGGCCAGGCGTTGTACCAGAGGAAGCCCAGGCAGGAGCCTATGAGGGAGGCAAGCACCACCGCTATCTCAGCCGCGCCGGCCACTCTGGGGATCTGCAAATAGTTGGCTATATAGCTGTTACCCGTGCAGTAGGCGAATATCATGTAGGTGGCGCCCGCCATGATGATGGGGCCGGTCGCCAGACCGTCCAGGCCGTCTGTCAGGTTGACCGCGTTGGAGGTGCCCACCAGAACCAAGACCGCGAAGGGCACGTAAAAGGGACCTAAATCAAAGATTACGCTCTTAAAAACCGGAAAAGTTAGGGTGGAGTCGAATCCCCTGGTGAAGTATAGGAGCAACCCGGCCAGGGTGCCGGTTAGGATCTGGAATAAGAGCTTTTCTTTTCCGGAGAGGCCGCGGTTGTTTTGCCGCTTGATCTTGAGGTAGTCGTCCGCGAAACCTATCAAGCCGTAGAGCAAGATGATGCCCCACATGATGGCGACCAGGGTGGAACCTGGATCGGCCCATAGGAGAGAGGAGAAAAGTGCCGCTCCCAACACGAATATCCCCCCCATGGTGGGGGTTCCGGCCTTCTTCTGGTGGCTGGAAGGCCCCTCAGGCCTGATGTACTGGCGCACGTGGAAGGTCTTCATGAGGTTTATGAACTTTCTCCCAAAGAGGAACCACAAGAGCAGAGCCGTCATGGCCGCCAGGATTATCCTGAAGGTTATGTAGCGAAAGACGTTGAGGAAGCTCAACTCGCTGGATAGGGAAAAGAACAACTTGGAGAGCATGTTTTTATTTCCCCGCTAGGGCCTCCCCTATGGCTGAAATCCCGGTGGAGTGGGAGCCCTTCAAGAGAACCAAGTCGCCCGGGCTCGCCATGGCCAAGGTGAAGCTTAAGGCCTTCAGAGGATCAGTGAACACTTCCAGGTGCGACTCCTTACAGCCAGATGACAAAAATCCCCGTTTCACGCTATCTGAGTGCACCCCCACCAGGGAAAGCGACTTGACTCTGCACTCACAGAGCCTCCTTCCCAAGGTGTAATGCTCTTTGACACTATCCTCCCCCAGCTCCAGCATGGAGCCTATTATGGCGTGGAGGTTCTTGGATTTTAGCGCCTTGGAAAGGCAGCTAAGATTGCTTAGGGCCTTGTCCATGGAGCTGGGGTTGGAGTTGTAGGATTCATCCAAAAAATACACCCCGCTTAGCTCTTCCTTGATGAGCACCCCCCGACCCGGGGGTGCTGTCGCCATCTCCAGCCCTCTTTGCACGCTAACAGGTGTTGCGCCCATGGCCACGGCCGCTGCGGCCGCGGCCAGGGCGTTTTCCCGATTGTGCGCCCCCAATAGCCTCAGCCTCACCGGGAGCCCCTCAGGGGGGAAGCCCGGACCAGCCAAGGTCATCTCCTGGTAGAGGGTCACCGTCTTTCCCTTAAGTCTAATGTTTGTCTTGTCAAATAAACTCTCCTTAAAGCTATCCTTATGACAATGCTTCTTTTCCCCAAGATGCCAAGTCCCGGAGTTATCTTTAAAATCCTTGTTTAAAGCTTTTACTTGATCTCTTTGGTAAACATTCAGTTGACCATTTTTTGGCCCATTATTTGGCGCTTGTTTGTGGCTAGGCCCTTCCGGGAGCACACGGTAAGCGCTCTCGCCCCCGAATCCCACCTTGGTGGCCTTGGTGGATATGTCCTTAAGGAAGGGATCCTCCTGGTTCACTACGGCCACACCCGTAACACTCAGGGCTTGAAAGAGCTCCAGCTTGGCCCTGGCCACACCTTGCAAATCACCAAAACCCTCCAGATGGGCCTTTCCAATCCTAGTTATGAGGGCCACGTCCGGCTCGGAAATCTTGGAGAGCGCTCTAATCTCCCCAAAGGCGTTGGCGCCCATCTCCAGGACCGCGTGGCTGTGGTGGCTATCCGCCTGGAAGAGGGTCAGTGGTAAGCCCACCAGGTTGTTGAGGTTTCCCAAGGTGGCGAGCACCCGCTCAGATCCGTACTCCTCACGGAGAATGGAGGCTATGAGCTCCTTAACTGTGGTCTTTCCCACGGAGCCCGTAACCGCGCATACCCTAAGGCCTTGTCTTCTTCTCACCAGATTGGCCATGAGGCCTAAGGCTGTTAAGGCGTCACTTACAAATAAGAGCTTCCCGCGCGCATCTTGTTCTTGAAAGAGGCTCTGTTTCATAAGGGCGTCTTGGCAAGAGCTCTCCACCACCGCAAAAAGAGCGCCTTTGGAGAGGGCCTCTGAGGCGTAGAGCCCGCCGTTGAATCTTGGGCCCCTAAGTCCCACGAATAGGCTCCCTTTCGTGATATTCCTGGTGTCCGTGGAGACAGATTCCACTTTTGACTCTAGGACAGTTGACGGGATATGGCCTATTGGGGAAATAGGTCGCAGATTTCCTACTACATGCGCATCTTTTTGAGAGATGCGGCATCCTTCATGATAGAGGCGCGGTTCTTCCACAAGCCCACCTAGAGAGCTTATGAGCTCCCCCACCGTGAGTCCCAGGCTGTGGAGTCCTGGCTGCCTCTCCATATACTCATCCCACACTTTCGTTGTGGGCGTAAGCTGTGATACGCCGAGCGGCACTTAATATCCCCCTGATTTCCATCTTTTCCACGACTAAGGTTTTCGCTTTCTTTATGATCTTTGGCATTTATTTCTGTTTATAGCTTCTTAGGCCTCTAGGGCCTTTAGGGCCTTTAGGGCCTTTAGGGCCTCTTCTATGGTCTTTGAGGTTATTGGCAATTTTGAGCTTGTCTAAACCTTAGGGCACTAAATAGCTTTAAGAAAAACAACCTATATACATGAACTTATATATATTTGCACCCAAATCTTAAGCCCCATCAAAAGGCCGACTTTTAAAGGCTTGGCTAAGGATTTGTTGGAGTCACATGCGTATCTTTTTAACGGTTTTGAGCTTTTTGACTGCCTTTAAGGTCTTTACGTTTTTTAGGCTTCTTACGGTTTTTAGGGTTCTTACGGTCTTTGTCATCTTATATTTATGCCTTTTATGCCTTTCCAAGTTCCTTTAGGGCCTTAAGCGCCACCACGCTGTCGTCAAAGGGGAACTTTTTACGGCCGATTATTTGATAGTCCTCATGGCCCTTGCCGCAGATTAAGAGCACGTCTGATTCATTTAAGATTCTTACGCCCATCTCTATAGCCTTCTTCCTGTCTGGCTCCATGAGGTAGAGGCCTTGGGTGGAAGTTGATAGGATTTGATCAATGTCTCCATGTTTTAACCCACCATCCATAAGCCCCGGTTCCGCGTCCGCCATTATCTGCAAAGGGTCCTCGGTGCGGGGGTTATCGGATGTGAGTATGGGAATGTCCGCGATGGAGGCGGCCTTTCCCATGAGGGGGCGTTTACCCCTGTCCCTATCCCCTCCGCAACCAAAGATAAGTATTAGCCTTCCGCCTGGAGCTACGAGCTTTTGGCTGGCGTTTATTGCCTTCTCCAGGGCCGCGGGCGAGTGGGCGTAGTCCACCAGGGCTAAAAAGCGTCCCTCCGGGCTAACCCTGGAAAGCCTTCCCGGGGCACCGGTGGATGCTTCCAGGGCCTTGATGACACATGTGAGATCTTTTAGAGGGAGCCCCTCTTCCGGGTTTCCCACCATTAAGCTAGAAAGGGCGAAGGCTGAGAGAAGGTTTTCAGCGTTAAATGATCCCAATAGTTTGGATCTTAGGTTAAGTTTTGATCCGTGGTGGTTAATCTCTAAAACTAATCCCTCTCTTCCCTCCTCTAAGATCCTTCCCCTCAGCTCGCCCTTTTGGAAACCATAGCCCAGGGCCCTTTCACCTAAGATAGCCAGTATCTTTTCACCGTAGGGGTCGTCTTGGTTAATAGCAGCCCTAACACCTCCATTTTTAAGGTGTCTTTGGAATAGTAAGAGCTTAGCTTGAAAATAATCCTCAAAATCCTTATGAAAATCCAAATGGTCCCGAGAAAGATTGGTGAACAGGGCGTAGTCGAACAATATGCCGTGCACCCTGTCCTGGGCCAGGCCGTGGGAGGATACCTCCATGACCAGGCTCTTGGCGCCAAGCTCTTTCATCTCATAAATGGTTCTAAAGAGAAGGGGCCCCTCCGGGGTGGTGTTGGGGGCAGGAAAATGCTTATCCCCCAAATGATAATCAACGGTACCAATAAGGCCGGGAGTGAGGTTTAGTGCCTTTAAGACAGATTCCATCAGGCTCGCGGTGGTGCTCTTGCCGTTAGTGCCCGTAATACCCAGCGTTATGAGGGATTCGTCCGGATATCCGTAGATGATACGCGCGGCTTTGGTAGCCAAGAGCCTTAGATCAGAACCCTCAGGGGCTATTAAGGTAAAATAATCTCCCTTGGGGCTCCACCCTTCCAGCATCACGGCCTTTGATCCTTTGGCTAAGGCGTCCTCGATAAAATCCTTGCCGTCCAAATGCTCGCCCTTTATGGCCACAAAGAGCCAGGAAGATTCTATGTCCCTGGAGTCCTCCGAGATGTTCGTGATTATGACGTCCTCGGGTGTTTCACCATTAGCCAGGCCCCCGCGCCCCGCTGGGGGCGCGAGGCTTAGCTCTAAACATTCAGCTAGTGTTTTTAGGGAGACTCCCATGTTTACGGACACTTCTATCTCCCTTGGTTCCGGCTCTGGAAGGATACCCGGGCAATGTCACCCGGGGCGACAGTTGAGCCGGCCTTGGGCTCCTGGTTGAAGGCCACGCCTGTCCCGAAATACTCAACTGAGAGTCTGTGCTGGGAAAGGGTGCGCATGACCTCCCTGGTGGTGAGGCCCTTGAGCTCGGGCATGACGAAAGGATTTACCACCTCTATGCCCTTGGCTTGGGGGCTGATGGGTCTGGTCTCCCGGAAGGGGTACTCGTAGTCAGCTATGGTTCTCGTGGACGTGGGATAGGGGTCCATACTTTGGATGGGACCCTTGGCGCCCTTGTCGCCCTTGGGGATTCTGACCCTCACGAAATTGGAACTGCTGTAGTCGGATAATACGCCCGGGGCCCCGGGGCTGGGTTTATCCAGAGAGGGCCAGATGGGGAGGATCTCCTTATCAGTGGGCGGAACGTCTAAAAGCGGAAGGGCCTGGGACATGATTTCCCTAAATACCGGAGCGGCGGATATGCCTCCGTAATAGGGAACAGGCTCATCTAGCACCACAAGCAAACAGAGCTCCGGATTCTGGTAAGGGGCCAAACCCACAAATGAGGCCACAAACTTGTCGTGGCTGTAGCTCTTGGTCTCGTGGTTATATTTTTGGCTGGTCCCGGTCTTACCGGCTATGGGGTACTCCGGAATGTCAGCCCTGGTGCCGGTTCCGCCCTTCATGACAGCTAGCCTCATCATGGCAAGAACTTGCCTGGCCGTTAGAGGTGAGACAACCTGCCGCACCAGATCAGGCTCCCTCTGCTCAATGATGTTTCCCTGGGCATCTATTACCCGGGAAACTAGCATGGGCCGCATCAGGGCTCCGTCGTTTCCCAAAGCCGCCACGCCCATCACCAGCTGCAGTGCTGTTACTGACAATCCCTGCCCAAAGGCGTGGTTGGCGGCATCCACCACGTGCCAGTCCTTGACCGGCCGCAAGAGTCCGGCGGACTCCCCGGAGGGGTAGGCGAGACCGGATTTTTCCCCAAAGGCGAAACGGGTGAGGTAGTTGTAGAACTTGCGGCTACCTAATCTTTCCCCAATCTTGGAGGCGCAGATGTTGGAGGACTTCTGCACTATCTGGGAGGTGTTTAGGTCACCGTAGGGGGAGGTGTCCCTGATTACGGTGTCACCGTTAATTCTGTAGAAGCCCTGCTCGCAGTAGAAGGTACTCTCCGGGGTGATTATCTTCTCTTCCAAGGCGGCGGCCACGGTGAAGACCTTGAAGGTGGAGCCTGGCTCAAAGGGGTCGGTTAGGATCATGTTCCGCCTGGTCGCGGTATCCACCAGTCCGTACTGGTTGGGGTCGAAGTTGGGATACACGGCCGAGGCGATAATCTCACCTGTGGCGGGTCTCACGGCAATCACCATGCCGCTCTTGGCGTTGGTGTCAGTAACCGCCTTGGCCAGGGCCTTCTCAGCTATGAACTGGATCCTCTTGTCCAAGGTCAAGATGACGGATGCGCCCTTAAAGCCCCTTATCTCCTGGGGGGCCTCCCCCATAATCACCCTTCCCCGCTTGTCGCGTTTGACCTTAATCTTTTTAGGTGGCACGTTAAGGCTCTGGTCGAGGGCCAGCTCCAGGCCCTCCAGGCCTTGCCCGTCCACTCCCACGAAACCCAGGAGGTGTCCAGCCAAGGGACCGTTGGGGTAGACCCTCAAATAGGCCTCCTCCATGACAATACCCGGGAGTTTCAACTCCCTTATGCTTCTGGTCTCATCTTGGGTGAGGTTACGCTTCAGAACCGTGTAGTTGGCCTTGGTCTCCATGAGCCGGGCCAGCTCCTCATAGCTAATATCTAGGATTCTGGAGAGCTCATAGAAGACCTCGCCTTGGTTCTTGGCCGTGGGGGCGTGGATGGCCAGCCTATCGGCCACCACCGAGGTTGCGAGTTTCTCTAAATTGCGATCGTAGATGTCACCCCGCATGGAGTTTATGGTGAGCACCGTGTCGGTCTTCTCCCGCTGCATGGCCCTCAGGCGGTCCCTTTTCACCACCTGCAGCTCCACCGCCCTCACCACTATGAGGACGAAGAGTACACCCAAGAAGCCAATGACCCACCAGGTCCTAGCTCTTTGTGTTTTGGATAACTCCAGCATGATGCACCTACATACAGTCTAAAGATTCTAAATTTAAGGGCTTAAAAAGTGAAAACTACGGTAAAATCAAGGTAAAATGCTCAGTTTGTGAAAAGTTAAGTGATTTGTGAGCTTTGAGCTCAAAAAAAAAGAAAAGGCAAAAATAAGAAGCATTTATCAAGGCATTTTTCGCATTTTAAAAAGTGAATTATCTTTTTCGCGAGTAATAGTCTGATAACCACAAAAAAGCTCAAATAAAGGCTTTTGGGCTCTTTAGAGCCTTCATGGCGTCCGGATTTAGGGAAAAAAATATATGGCGCATCTGTAATACGCACCTCTTTTTCACTCCAAAATCACGATCTGATCGGTCTTGGGCATGGAGAGCCCCAAGGTCTCTCTTGCGATTAGCTCCAGATCCTCCAAGGCCACCAGGCGCTCCAGCTTGGCCTTCAAGTGCCCATTGGTTTCCCTCAGCCTCTGCTGCTCCTGGGTGAGCCTGGAGACGTCCGCCCCCAGCTGGTTCTTGGCCTGGGCCAGATAGGTAAGGGTAAAGAGTCCCATGACCACTATGACTATGCAGCCCAGGATGATTATGAACTGGGAGAGGGGAAAGATGTTTAGGGCATCCTTTAGCTTAGGCCTTAAGACTTGGCGCTCCGGGGCCATCATGGCCTTAAGTAGCTTAAGCTTCTCCTCTCTGGCCTTGGCCTTGTCCTGAAGCCTCTCTTCCTTTCGCTTGATGCGGCCCTTAAGTCCGCCCTTGAGGCCTCCCTTGAGGCCCCCTTCGCTTTCTCCCCTCTGCTCCGAGGGGAACTTCACCTTCCCCAAGACCGGGCGCGTCCTTTTTCCCTGGAAGGGCTTAATCATGGTGATTTTTGCCTGCATGTTTTAGCCCTTTTAGCTGCCTTTAAGCTTAGACGCTTTTAAATCTTGGACAAAATTTATATTAAATATTTAGAAATTAGATTAAATTTATAGTTAATTTATCAAATAATAATCTAGAAAATTAAAAACAAACTAAAGTTATATTATAATTATGTAATAATTTATGATAAATTTTCCACAAAACAAATTATAAATGAGCTCAAAAATAGTCAAAAATGATAATGGAGAGCTTTCATCCTTTCCAATTAGATAGCCACCCTTTCCAATTAGATAGCCATCCCGCCCCTAAGTTTGGCGGACCTTGAACGAATGTTACGCCGGATCTCAGCTAGGGATGGCCCCACCGCTTTCTTCCAGATGCGCTTAAAGCCGCTCCTTTCGTCCCGAAAGAGGTTTTTCACCAGGGAATCTTCCTCGGATTGGAAGCTTATGACGAGTAACCTCCCCCCAAGTTTTAGGTTCCCCCTGGCCTCAGAGAGAAACTTGGCAAGGCTCTTGTCCTCGTGGTTGACGGCTATCCTTAAGGCCAGAAACAGTCTCGTGGCCGGGTGGATCCTCGTCTTCTCACCCTTGTTGGCGTAGACCTTTACGGCCACCGCCGCTAGCTCCTGGGTGCTTTCAAAGGGCTTTTGCTCCCTCCTTGAGGCAATGGTGCGGGCCATGGCCCTGGCGTAGAAGTCGCCCCCGTACTGGAAGATTATTTTCTCCAAAGTAACGGGGTCCAGGTTATTCACCATATGGGCGGCCGTGATGGCCGAATCCGGGTTTATGCGCATGTCCAGGGGCCCGTTCTTTTTAAAGGAGAAGCCTCTGTCTCCCTTGAGGAACTGCCTGGAGCTAAGACCCAAGTCGGCTATGATGCCGTCGGCCTTACCTAGAGAGCGGCTCTCCAGGATCTTGGTTAAATCCGCGAAGTTGCCGCGTAAGAGTGTAAGGCGCCCGTCCCCCTTCCCCCACTCACTGGCCCAATCCAGTGGTTCGGGATCGAGATCGAGCGCCAACAGACGACCGGTGGGGGAAAGCACCTTTAATATGCTCCGGCTAACCCCCCCGCTCCCCAAAGTCGCGTCCACGTAAAAACCGTCGGGTTTAATATCCAGACCCTCCAGGGTCTCATTAAGAAGCACCGGGGCGTGCCCGAAAAGCTCCTCCCAGGGCCTCTCGCCCTCGTTTTCCCTTAGCTCCCTGGCCTCTTTTAGGCTCAGGAAGCCATCATCATCCGACGGTTCTTTGGTCATGGCGGGTATCATCGTGAAATATTCTTCTTATGTCATGCATATAGGGAAAATACGTTTCCCTGCCTCAAGCCCTGGTGTAGACCTACCACTCCGGGAAGCGCGGTCTGTCCGGGCTCTCGCCCTCCATCAATATTTGCTCAATGCGGGCCTGCTGGCGCAAGGCCGCGGCCTCCAGGTAAACGCGGTACTGATCCTCCTCCCAGACCTCTATCTTGTCGTAGGCCCCGAGGATGGCCACGTTCTTGGTGAGCTTCAGGCGATCCCTCAGGTTTTGGGGTAGGAGAACCCTCCCGCTCTTATCCACGCCCAGCTTCTCCATGCTGGCAAATAAAAGCCTCTGGTTCTCCATAAACTCGGGCGTGGAGCGGAAGTTTTCAGGCCTAGACCACTTGTCCGCTATCTCCTGCCATTTTTCCTGGCAGTAGAGCGTTATGCAGGTGGTTCCGGGTATCTGGACGGCGTAGAGGACGTTATCCACCACCGAGCGGGAGACGTTGTCGCGCAGGCTACCTGGTAGGGTGATCCTCCCCTTCTCGTCTATGGAGTGAAAATACTCTCCGGAATATATGATTGGCTGGCCCTGCAGCATGGTTCTCGCCTTCACTCTAGCGCCTTGTCCAAAAAAGCGCCCGCGGATGATGTTTTACGTTTCCTTTTCGCCCTGGTTTTGCTAACATGTCTATTAATAGACAATGCTATTTCTATGAACAGATCATAAACCACAAAAATCCACGAGTCAAGCAAATTTACCCCTCTTTTTACAATTTTACGGGAATAATCTCCATTTTTTTTTATAAACCGATATGTATGAGTTTTACTGCATATTTACCACCAAATATGGGGATTAGCTATGAAGAAAAATATTTTGGGGCTCATCCAAAATGAAAGTTGATAAAATCCTTTACATATTCCCCATAGTGCTAATAGTGCTTTAATCTCATTAAGGAAAAAGATGCCCGAAATCCTTGGTAAATCACGACAAAGCACTTTTTCTCTTTTGTGAAATGATACCCAATAAGTCTGTAACATGTATGCGACTTGGCTAAGCTCTCTAGATTGTGTGGAGCACATAAATGTTGTGGTTCAAAAACAAATTATGAGTACTTTGTGGCATCCGCTCTGTATAACACTGTATGTAGAAAGTAGATAAAGGGGGATAAAAACAAAAGAATTCTTACTTTGCCCCTGAGAGGAGAGCCGGGATTGGGAAAATGCCCCGGATCTTTTGAAAAGCCTAATTATTTAAAAGAGGGATAATCTTTTGAAAGGCCAATTATTTAAGAGGGGCTTAATCTTTTGAAAGGCTAATAATTTGAAAGGCAGACAATCTTTTGGAAAAGCGCATAATTTAAAAATTGTTAATCTTTGGAAAGCTAAAGATCATAAAAATAAAAATGGATTTTCTTCTAAGCAGAGGAGACAAAAAACCCCGGCCGTAGTCAAATTTGGCCGGGGTAATTATTTTCCTTGAGCACTCCATTCGCCAAAATATTTTCACTCTTTTAGCGGGTATTTATTTTTCTAAATTTATCCACAACCTCCTAAAACCGCGGCTAAAGATGTGGTAAAGGAGCGGTATTTAAAAACAAAACCTAGCATATTATAAATTGTATGCTTAAATATAAGCTACAAAAACAAAATAAAAGCTCTGATTAAATACAAAAACATAATCGAATATCAAGCGGAAAAGCTAAAAATAATGAGCGCTATTTAACACAAAGATACTCTTTGTGGGGAAAAATCATTATGTCCATTTAGAAACAAATCTCTAAATTGTTTTTTCAAAGATATCATAGCTAGCCTAGTTTTAAGAGCTCACAACTCCTTGTATAGGGTAAATGTAAAAAACAAGACACAAGCTTTAAGCCGTAAAAAGATATATGGATAGAGCGTAACTTGTTTTAGTCAAAAGTTTCTTATATTTGTAAAAACCCTTGAAAGTTCTTCAATATAGGTGAATAACTTTTTATTTAGTTTGTTAATACGATGTTTAATATTTAAAGAAAAAGAACTTGGATAAAACACTAAAGAGGTAAAATTTAAATATTAACCCTAAGGCTAAAAACAAAGCCGGAACGCCCTCTTTTTGGCCGTTTTGGCCCAAGTTTTAAGAACTTTTCCTTAATTTATTTTTAACATGATTTAAAGAAGTCACATGAAGAGCAAAATAATTTTTGGCAAATATTTTGGAAAATTAGAGGCTTAGGCGTTTTAGATTTTTCCGGAAATATCAGCTCTGTAGAGGGAAAATCGGACTACTTTAGCATCTATGGGAAAATTTACCTTAAGAGGAAATTTGGGCAAAGGTTTGTTAAAAGGCGAAAAAGATGCCGAAAAAAAAGACCCTCACTTGAGGGCCTTCTCTAAATGTGTTATCTTGAAATCAGGGCGTTTCATTGCACTTAGGGCCCCAGTAATCATAAAGATCCAAAAAATATTGCCTTAAAAATCCACCAAATTTTAAAAAGAATTCAAGCTTTGTTTTTCACGCGCGGTAATCCTCGCGCGTTCACAGAAATATATATTTTTCGCAAATCTCTAACGCCAACAACAAAAAGAAAAATTGAGAGGAACAGATTATGGGAATTTTTAAAAAAAGGGAAGGTTTTTCCATTTTTGGCTACATGTCTAGTTTCAGCTACATAATCATCGCCATACTCATCTACTTCTTCACCTCCGCCGGCTTGATCTGGTCAATTTTCTGGCCCATATGGCTCATCGTTCAGTTGTATCATCTCCTCTTCGGCTAGCCCTAGAAGAGACTTCGTCTCTTTCAACTGAGCTATTTTTCAAAAAAGCCATAAACAAGATTTTTTAGTTCACAATTTTCCAAGGAGTTTTTTCCAAGACTTTCTCACAGTTCTAGCGTTTTTCTTAACCGCGCCATGAATTTGGGGTGAATAGGCAAACTTTATGCCTCCCGCCAAAGAGCAAAGCTTTGGCCTAGG
>JAITJT010000029.1 GCA_031278795.1 Deltaproteobacteria bacterium
AGATTTCTTGATCCATAACTCCTGTATGCCATAAATCAGGACTTTTAGCTGGCCGCGCTTGGAAAGCCCTCCCTGAGGCGGCTTATGACTAGAAGCAAGAGTTTTTTTTTGACAATAAAGGCTTGTTTGGGTATTATCTTTGAAAATGTGTCCCCTGGCTCAACTACAATTTAATAGACCCGCTCGGGCCCCCTCACCTCCAGAAGCCCACGATAAAACCGAAAAACCCACGACACCTAACCCAAAGCTCCATCAGCGCGCAGAGCTCCAAGACCCCCAAGGGGCTCTTTGGGCCTGAGTTTCGCCTTTTTGGGGGATTTAGGTAGATATTGTTGGAATCCGGTTTTGTTAAAAGCTGATTCTGCGCCCTATTTGCGGTAAAATTCAATTTTAAGATACATCTCGGCCGTATTTTAAAACTATATAGCGACGCTGGAAAGAGAGAGTCCAGAAAAATTGGACACGGATCGACTGAAACAAAAGCCTGGATTTTTTATACGCCTCACCCTCAGGCTCATAAAGATATCCCTCCATCCTATATCCTGGCTTCCGCCCAAAGCCCTCAACTTCTTGGGGGGATTGGCGGGAGGGCTGTTTTTTAGGATTCTCAAGCGCAGACGCGTCATATCCATTAGCAACATGGAGAGGGCGAAGGACGCGCTCTTCCTGCCCCAGGACCTGGATCCAGCCGTTACCGCCAAGGAGTCCTTCAAAACCGTGGCTAAAACCATTCTGGAGAGCCTGGCCTTTCAAGGGAGGGGCATGGCCTACTTCAAGGGCCGCTACAGCTTCCAGAGGGAAGAAATCCTCACAGAGACCCTACAACAAGCAAAAACCCGTGGAACCGGGCTCATACTCCTCACCGCCCATATGGGCAACTGGGAGCTCCTTCCCCAGGCCATAAGGGAAAACTTTGGTCTTAAGATTGTGACCATAGGCCGCACCCAGGGGAGTGTCCTGGTGGACAGCCTCATCATAGAGACCCGCACCCAGACCGGAAACGGCTTTATCTTCAAGGATTCCGGCGCCAGGGACATGCTCAGGGTGCTAAAAGGTGGAGGTGTCATTGGGACCCTCATAGACCAAGCGGCCATAGTGGAGAGGGAGGGAGCCATCCTTAGCTTCATGGGCAGAAAGGCCCACACTAACCTAGGCCCGGTGAAGCTCTCCGCCAAGACGGGCGCCGCGCTCGTTGCGGTTTTCGCGAGGCGCGAGGGCCTAAACCACGTCTTCGAGTTCCAGAAGGCCATCACCCCGCTTATCCACCCGGAGGGCGACTGGGTGCTCCAAGCCGCCCAGAGCCTCAACGACAGCCTAGGGGCCTTTATCCAGAGGTACCCGGGCCAGTGGATGTGGGGGCACAGGCGCTGGAAGACCCCGGAGGGCATCCGGGAGGATCCGGATTTTTTCTAAAATACCTAAAGATATTTCGCATATAACTAATTAATTGGGAGTCAAATATAATGTCGGAAGACGCGCAACAGTACGATATAATCTTTCTGCCCGACCAGGTGACCATAAAGGCTGCCGTTGGCGAGACCATCCTGGACATCGCCAACCGGGGTAACATCCACATCAACGCCTCCTGTGGCGGGGAAGGCGTCTGCGGCCGCTGTATGGTGGAGCTCAAGGAAGGCACGGTGGAGGCCGCCCCCGGGCTCTACCTCTCGGAAGAGGACTACGAGAGCAATCTGCGCCTGGCCTGCAGGGCCAAGTGCAACGGCAACGCGACCATATTCATACCCCTGGAGTCCCGGGGCGACGCCTCGGTGTTCAGGAAGGCCGTGGCCGCAGACGAGGCCGTCTCGGTGGAGACCCTGGATCCCACGGTCTCCCAGGTGGAACTGACCCTGGAGCCTCCCTCCCAGATGGACAACGTGGCCGATTTAGACAGAGTGAACAACGCCCTGGCCGGAGAGGGCCTAACTGACTTGTCGCTGGATCTTAAGACCATCATAGACATGCCGGCCGCCCTGAGGGAGGGTGACTTCAAGGTGAGGGCCACCATCCACCAGGAGCTTCCCTTAATCAACCGGGACGGCCCCAAGGTTCCGCGCATACTAAATTTTACACCCGCCAAGGGAGACGACAACTTCTACGGCCTAGCCGTGGACGTGGGCACCACCTCGGTGTGGGTGAGGATTGTGAACCTCAAGACCGGAGAGGTCTTCCCCTCCACAGGAGATCTTAACGGGCAGATATCCTACGGTGAGGACGTCATAAGCCGCATAGTCTACGCTGACCGCAAGGACGGAACCGGTTTGGGCACCCTCCAGCGCCAGGTGGTGGACACCATAAACAGGCTCCTTAGCCGCCTGGAGGAGACCAGCCCCGGCTACCGCAAACAGACCTATCTCATGTATGTCTCCGGTAACACCACCATGAGCCACCTCCTGGCCGCCGTTCCTCCCAAAAACATCCGCCTGGCCCCCTACGTGCCCCCGGTGGCCAGCTGGCCCATGCTGAGGGCCAGCGACCTAGGTATTGAGGTGGAACCTTACACCCTCATGCAGATCTTCCCCTCGGTCTCCAGCTATGTGGGAGGGGACATTGTCTCAGGGGTCTTGGCCTCCGGCTTTTACGAAAGAGAGGAGATGACCCTCTTCATAGACGTGGGAACCAACGGCGAGATAGTGATTGGCAACAAGGACTGGATGACCTGCGCGGCCTGCTCCGCTGGCCCGGCCTTCGAGGGAGGCGGCGTCAAGTGCGGCATGCGCGCGGCCCCGGGCGCCATAGACGACTTCTACTACGACCCCGAAAAGAAGACCCACCGCCTGGGCGTCATAGGCGGAGGCAAGCCCTCGGGCATCTGCGGCTCCGGGCTCATCAACATAGTCTCCGAGCTATTTAAGACCGGAGTCATCTCCAAACAAGGCAAATACATGGAAGGAAGCGCCCCCTTCCTAAGGACAGCCGAGGACGGCGTGGAGTATCTTCTCGCCCCGCAAGAGGAGAGCGCCGGCGGCCACGACGTGGTCCTAACAGAGATCGACATTGAAAACCTCATAAGGGCCAAGGGCGCCATGTTCTCCGGCTACCAGACCCTGGTGGAGGGCGTGGGGCTCACCATGCAGGATCTGGAAAAGGTTATAATCGCGGGAGGATTCGGCCGCTCACTAAACATTGACAACGCCATCACCATCGGCCTCCTTCCCAAGCTCCCCCTGGAGCGCTTCCAGTACATAGGTAACAGCTCACTAACCGGGGCAACGCTCGCCACCCTCTCGGGCTCCATGTGGCTAAAGGCCAATGACATAAAGGCCATGATGACCAACTTCGAGCTCTCGGAGACCCCTGGCTACATGGACAAATACATGGCCAGCCAGTTCATACCCCACACGGACGCTGCCCTTTTCGCATAAATTTGCTTCCATCTTCCGCTGGCGCGCGAAAAAAATATTTTCCTGCGCGCCGCGGATTTTTTCTAGAAAGAAAACTTCACCGCTTCCTCGTTTTTTATATTTTTAACTTTATCAATTATTTTTGCCTATACACTATAATTTTCATATATATTTCAATTTTCATTAACTGATATTTGTCTTAATTAATTTGAAATCTTGACACTCTTGCCCGCATTTAACACAATACAAGATGACTTTTAGCGCTAGCTTAAAACTGGCTTAAAACTGGCTTAAAACTGGCTTAAAACTAGCTTAAAACTGGCTTAAAACTAGCTTAAAACTGGCTTAAAACTAGCTAAAAAATTAGAGATTAATAGAAATAAAGTAAGAGAAAGATATGATAATATCAGGGGCGAACTAGACAAGACAAATAAAACTTGAGAGACAAAAGAAGACAAAAGACAATAAATAATTCAAGAGATGACTAGACAGGGTATGGTAAAAGTTAGTAAAAATGGCATGAATAGACAAATAATAATCATAAAAGCAAATATCTTTTTACTTTTGATAATTACCATTTAAACGCTTAAAAACATTTTATAACGCTTAATAACATTTTATCCCGCTTAATAACGTTTATATAGGGCATAAAACATAAGGATAAGTCTTTAATTTTTAAATCATTTTCGCTTGAAACATTAACGTTTTAAACATTACCTTTGAATCATTAAAGCTTGAAACATTTGCCTTTAGATCATTAAAGCTTGAAATATTAATTCTTGAAACCTATTGTGAATCCTTCTTAACACAAAGATATTTTGGCACTTTGTTTTATTTTTATAAAGATAAATGAGTGACTTTTTTGTTTAAAAAAAATTCTTTGGTGATTTTTTTTAAAAATCTTTAATAGAAAATTTTCCCGTCCAACTATATGATTACAAGACCCTGGACCTAATGCATATGCGGCTTATCTAAGAGGCGCTCCTCACCGCTTGTCTTGGATTTAATGCTCATAGAGGCTACTACGGGGCCAAATTTTGGGGAGGTGCGCTTTGACTGTCAAAAACGAGAAAGAGGCCAAAGACCGGGTTAAAAACTTAAGAAAAGAGCTGGAGCGCCACAACAGGCTGTACTTCCAGGAGGATAACCCTGAGATAAGTGACAGCGACTACGATCTCTTGCTGCGCGAGCTTGAAGATCTGGAAAAAAAGTATCCCAAGCTTAAAACCCCGGACTCCCCCAGCGAGAAGGTGGGGGCCGAGGCATTGGGCCGTGGACTTCCCCAGATCAGGCACAGCCCGCCCATGCTCTCTCTGGACAAGGCCTTGAATCCGGACGAGCTCTTCGACTTCGAGACGAAGGTCAAGAAGTTCTTGAACCTCGAGGAGTCTTTGGAATATTTCTCCATGCCCAAGTTCGACGGCCTCGCGGTGGAGATGGTCTACGAGAACGGTTCCCTGGTTTTGGCATCAACTAGGGGAGACGGAGTGGTGGGTGAGAACATCACCCAAAACGCCCTCACCATCAAGGACATCCCCAAAAAGATAGCACTCAAGCCCTTCCCCAAGAATGTGCACAAGGAGATTAAGGTGCGGGGCGAGGTGTACATGGAGAAGGCCGAGTTCGTGCGACTCAACGACAGCCGGGAGGAAAAGGGCCTGGCCCTCTTCGCGAACCCCAGAAACGCGGCGGCAGGATCTTTGAGGCAGCTGGATAGCTCCATCACCAAGGATCGGGAGCTGCGCTTCTTCGCGTACGGCTTGTGGCTAGATGACATCTCGGTCTTTAAGACCTACAAAGGCCTCATGGACAGCCTCTCCCAGGCTGGATTCCAGGTGGAGCACTCGGAGTTCACGAAAGTCAACAAGAGCATGAAAGAGGTGCATAAGGTCTTCGAGAGGATGGAGGAAGCGCGCGAGTCGCTTCCCTTCGAGGCGGACGGGCTGGTGGTGAACATTAACGATCTCTCTCTTTGGACGCGCCTGGGCTCAACCACCCACGCCCCGCGCTACGCCGTGGCCGCCAAGTTCAAGCCCTTAACAGCCGAGACCACTATCCTGGATATTGAGGTGCAGGTGGGGCGCACCGGGTCCCTTACCCCGGTCGCGATCATGAAGCCCGTATCCGTGGGCGGGGTCACCATCTCCCAGGCCACCCTCCACAACCAAGAGGAGCTCACGAGAAAGGACGTGCGCATTGGGGACACCGTGAAGATTCACAGGGCCGGTGACGTAATCCCGGAGATAGTGGAGGTGGTTAAGGGGAAGAGGAAGAAGAGCTCTATGCCTTTCGTGTTTCCCACGAAATGCCCGGTCTGCGGAACCTTGGCCGTGAAACCCGAGGGCGAGGCTATCTACCGCTGCCCCAACAAAAATTGCCCGGCCCAAATCGAGGAGAGGCTCATCCATTTCGCCAGCAAAAACGCCCTAGATATTGATGGGCTGGGCCCCAAGCTAGCCAAGCTTTTGCTAAGTGAGAATCTGGTGAAACTCCCCACGGACATCTTCCGTCTCAAAGATAGGGACCTTAGCCTCCTCCCCCGTTTCGGGGAGAAATCCGCGGCCAATCTCCTAAAGTCCATTGACAAGGCCAGAACCGCTAGCCTCTGGCGCTTCATTCACGCCCTCTCCATCCGCCACGTGGGCGAGGTGGCCGCGAGAACCTTAGCTGACCACTTCAAGAGCCTCAAAACGCTAATGGATGCCAAAACAGAGGAACTCACCTCCCTAAGCGACGTGGGTCCGGAGGTGGCCAAGAGCATAGCAGACTTCTTCCAAAGCCCCTTGAATCAGGAGTTTATTCACGATCTGGTGGACGGTGGGCTGGGAATCCAGCCCACCGTGGACACTCCCCCCAAAGAGGGGGGACTGCGCTCCAAGCGCTTCGTCCTCACGGGCACCCTCCCCACCTTGAGTAGATCCGAGGCCAAGGCCAGGATAATAGCCAAGGGCGGAAAGGTTCTCTCCAGTGTGAGTAAAGACACGGATTTCGTGGTGGCGGGCGAGGCCGCCGGACAAAAGCTCGCTTTGGCCCATAAGCTGGGGATAAGCGTGATAGACGAGGATAAGCTTCTAGAGCTTCTTAAAGACGGGCTTTAGAACTCGTCATCAGAGTCGCCCGCGGGAAGGCTCTCCAGCTGCGCGGCCCTTTTGGGGCCGCGGGACACCCTTTCCCGCTGGTGGGCCTCTCCAGGCCTTATATGTCTACCACTGTCCCTTCCCATGCCCATATCCATATCCCTGTCCCTGAGTCCCAGCCTCTTTCCGGAAAAGGAGATGGCGCCACCAGCTCTGGGCTCGCGTCTTATGAGGGACTTTAGGTCTATTATCACCTTCTGCAGCTGTGCGCCCTGGCTGTTTAGGTCCTCAGCCTCTTTGGTGACGCTCTGGGCGTTTTCCATGGTGTGATCCGCCGCGGCCCTCATCCTCTTGACCGAGGACTCCAGGTGCTTTATCCTCCCAAACTCCAAGTCCACCTTCTTCATGATGGTTTTAAGGGCGGCTATGGTCTCTTCCGCGCTAGAGGATAATGAACTGAAGTTTTCGGCCAGCTTGCTGGATATATCCTCGCCGTTTTTCACCTGCACATGGTTCTTCTCCACATAGGCGTTGGTGTTGTGCACGGACTCGGCGGACCTCTGGGCCAAATTCCTCACCTCGTCGGCCACCACCGCGAATCCCGCCCCGGCCTCTCCGGCCCTGGCCGCCTCCACCGAGGCGTTCAAGGCCAAAAGATTGGTCTGGAAGGATATGCCCTCAATTATGTTGAGGATGTTTCCAATGCTGTTGGAGGTGCCGCTGATGGCCATCATGGCCTGGCGCATTTCGCTCACGTCCTTGGCGCCCTGGGAGACCTGCTGGGCCGTGTTGAGACCCAGCTGGGCCCCGTCCATGGCCATCTGCTGATTGTCCTGGGAGTCGGTGGAGAGGAGCAAGAGTTCACCGGCCAATTCATCCAGCTGCCTACTCTCCTCCAAGGCGCTCTCGGACATGGTGATTGATGTCTTACCTATGATGTCGGCCACGCGCTTGAGGTTGTCGAACTGGGAGCCCAGGTTGAGGGCAATATGCTCAATGTCCTTAGTTAGATGGGATATGGGGAAAAACACCGCTGTCGCCAAGATTAGCATGGACGCTAGAAAAAACGCGATGTTCCCCCGTAGGGTACTCTTAACCGGGGCCATTACCTCGTCTTCGTCCAAGACAGCCGCCAGGTACCAATCCGATGCCTCGATGGGGGCGAAGCGAATGATTTTGTTGTCTACGCCACTACCTTCCAAGATATTGGGAAGAGTTATGGTAAAGGCCTCGTTGGATGAGACCCTGGCCCTAACCTCGTTCCAGAGCCTTATCTCCTCGTTTCCCATGTTGGAGGCGAGGTTGGATTGGATGATGTTTATGCCGCCAGAAACCAATCTCTCATTGGGGTGCGAGATGAGTTCACCGTTGGCGCTCATGATGAGAAGATAGCCGCTCTTGGAGAGGTGCTGGAGCCTGGATGCGCCTTCCTTGAGAAGTCTAGACATCGCGGTCAAGGGCACGTCCACGGTCATGACCCCTATGAGCTCACCTTGGTGCCTGAAAGGAACCGCGTACGAGCACATCCAGATATTTCCGGCGCCTGTATCAAAATATGGGGGAGTCCAAAAGGCTACACCGGTCTTCATGGCCTCTATGAACCAGAAACCCTTCTCCATATTGGAGGTGTAGTCATAGGCCCTGTGCTCCGGGTCGATGAAAGTCCTCTCGCCCGTCATGGACAGATACGGGGCGAAGAATTCCCTCTCCGGTGAAAACTTGTACCTGGCGAAGGCGATGGTTGAGCCGTAGGCATTCTCTTGGGTGGAGATGGCGAGTTCCAAAAGCTCAAAGTACTCCTCTTCGCTTTGGGGAAGCCTTTTGTTTAGGGTGTTGGTAATCAAGGTGGGGGCCTCCTGGATCACCATCATGACTCTATCAATCTCCGCCACATTGGCCTCAACGCTACCCTCCAGGAGGACATTCACCTTGTCTAGGGACTCCGAGTTGTCTTTGAGGTAATTTCTCCAAGTCATGATGGAGAAAACCACCAAAAGCGGTATAAGAAAAGCTAGAATGAGTTTAACGTGTAAAGTCATAGAGCTTCAATCCTTATAAAATACCTTTGTTATTAAGGTGTTTTCCAAAAATACCAAAAAGACCGCCAAATTCGAATAAATACTCAAAAAGTTCTTAATGACTGCTTTTATTTTCAAGGTCTCAAAAAAAACGCGCATATTCCAAATTTAGTGCACCGCTAAAAAAAACACACTTTAAACAACATCTCTGGGCTTTGATGGAGATTAAAAAAATTCCTTTGATCTTTGGCCTAGGCCACTCCTTGAAGTATAAACTTTAAGACCATAAGGCTTAATAACCGCGATCAATTTTTTTAAAAATTTATTTTGAACATGCTCCCAGCCTCTCCAGCTAAAAAGACAAGGAACACTCTTTTTTAAAATAGTTTTGACAAAAAGTTTTAACAATAGTTGCGACAATGCTTTTAACAATAGCTTTACAACCGCTTTAAAAAATGATTATTAACTCGTTTTTAAAAATATTATTTTGAACTAGTTTTCATATTTTTTATTGCGAGAAATTATTTGGTTTTTGATGGGAGAGAAAAAAAATAGCTATGAATATTTAAAAAAAGGCGAATATTCCTAAAAATTCTTATATTACGAAAAAAATATTGGGGAAAAATGCCTAAAATAATGCGGAAAAGTGGTAAAAAATCTAATGATTGATAATTATTATAAAAATGCTTATATTTCAGGAAAAATATTGGGGAAAAATGCCTAAAATAATGCGGAAAAGTGGGGAAAAATCTAATGATTAGTAATTATTAAAAACATGTAAGGTGAAAAAAACGTGGATAGAATGAGTTTGAGGAATACTGGAGGTAGGTGGGTAGGCAGGCAGGCAGGGAAGTAGGTAGGTAGGTAGGTAGGTAGGTAGGTTGGTAGCTAAGGAGAGGGATTTTCAAAATTTAAAACTTTTTTTAGCTTTTTTA
>JAITJT010000046.1 GCA_031278795.1 Deltaproteobacteria bacterium
GTGAGCATCACGGTGGAAAGGGCGTGGATTTCAGGTGTGAGGCCTCTCTTGAGTGAGGAGTATATGAAGATGGGAAGCGTCACGGACTCAGGTCCGTGGGTGAAGAAGCTTATGATGAAGTCATCTAAGGAAAGAGTGAAGGCCAGCATGGCGCCAGCAATTATGGAGGGAAAGAGGAGGGGAAGAGTGAGGTGCCGGAAGCGGTAGCTGGGGCTCGCGAAGAGGTCGGACGCGGCCAGCTCCATCTCCTCGTCCATGGTGAGGAGCCTACTCCTCACCACCAAGGTCACGAAGGATATCTGGAAGGTGACGTGGGAGAGGATGAGGGTGAAGAATCCCATCTCGAAGAAGTTGGAGAATATCCGGAGGAAGCTAAAGGCCATGGTGAGGGCCACCGCCATGATGATGTCCGGTACCACTATGGGAAGGTTTATGAAGAGCTTGAAGAACCAGCTTATCGCCCGGGGAAAGACCACCCGGTGGAGCCCCAGGGCTAGGCTGGTCCCTAGGATGGTGGCGATTACGGTGGAGACGCAGGCGACTATCAGGCTGTTTAGGGTGGCGGACAGGATATAGTCGTTGGAGAAGAGCAACTTATACCAGTTGAAGGTGAAACCCCTCCAGGAGAGTCCGTAGCGGGAGTTGTTGAAGGAAAAGACAATCACCGCGAGCGAGGGCACGTAGAGGAGTATTAGGGATACGTAGGCCGTTATGGTGAATAATATGTGTGACCTACGCATCTTTAGTAAATCCCCGTGTCCTGTTTAGTAATGCGGGTTACCCTAAAGAGCATGAAGCTAAGGAGGGTTAGCGCCATGAGGGCCAGGCTCAACGTGGCCCCAAAGGGCCAGTCCCTGGCCTGGGAGAACTGGAGCTGGATGAGGTTTCCCACCAGCATGTACTTGGCGCCGCCCAGGATGTCGGTCACTACGTACATGGCCATGGCCGGGACGAAGGTAATGATTATGCCCGCGAAGAGCCCGTGGATGGTCTGGGGAAAGATAGCTTGGAAGAAGATCTTAATCCGGCTGGCGTAGAGGTCCTTGGCCGCCTCCACCAGGCTCCAGTTCATACGCTCAATGGCCGCGTACAAGGGGAGCGCCGTGAAGGGCAGGAAGGTGGTAATCATGCCCAAATACACCGCGAAGGTTCCCGGGTAAAGAGCCGACCCCGGGGGAGTTAGGCCCACATAGGCGCTCAGCTGGGCCAGAGGGGTCTGGGGGCTCAGTATGAGCTGCCAGGCGTAGGTGCGGATGACAATATTGGTGCAGAAGGGGATATTAAGTAGGATGAGCCACACCAGGCGCGAGAAGGCTGATTTTCTGGCGGAGATGAAGAAGCCCAAGGGGTAGGAGATGAGGACGCAGACAAAGGTGGTGACAAAGGCCTCGCGGAGGCTCCTCAGCATTATGAAGAGAAAATCCGGACTCCAGCCGTAGTTGCTGAAACCTATTAGCCTCTTGTAGTTGTCAAAGGTGAGGATCCACTGGATGTCCCCAAACTCACCCCTGGTGGCAAAGGAGATGAGCACCAGGCCCAGGCAGGGAATGGCCAGGAAGGCGGTGAGGCAGAGTAAGGCCGGGAAGGCTATGAAGAATCCCTTGAGCTGCTTCCTGAGCCTCTCCGATATATTGGATTCTATAAATTCCGCTATTTTCATGGAGTCCTCAACGCCCAAGTGGTGAGAGCCTTAGCCCATACCTATCGCTTTCACTGAACCATGAAATTTACAAATAGATGTGATTCTTTTGAAAAAAAATTGTCTCTCTTTGGAAAAATCTTTACAGCCCAGGAAACGCCAGCTAATCAACAAGCCAAAAAAAATAGCCCCCGAGATCTTGCCTTAAAATTGGCAGCGTTTCGGGGGCGAATTGGCTATGTGGGAAGTGTTCCAAGCTAAGGTCAAAAGACTAGTGGCTATGCCCGGGGCCTAGGCCACCAGGGGCGCCTTGACCATGAGCTCGCCATCGTCTAAGGAGGCTCCGTCGTCCGGCGCCAGGACCCTGAGGTCTTTCTTCTTGATGGAGAGCACCAGGTTGTCACCTTTTTTCCAGTTGGGGTCCTTGGTGTTGGTGATGACCTGGATGAGGGAGTAGCCTCCCTCTTGGGTGTTCTCCACCTTGCAGGAGAGCTCGAGGGCGTATCCCCGGTAGCGCACCTCGTCTATCACGGCGTTAACCTCGATTAGGTTCTGGGCCTTCTTGGGCTTGTGGGTGAATTTTATGGCCGAGTAGCCCTGATCCGCTGGGTAGGGGCTCGTATCCTCCATGGGGGCATCCGCGAGGGTGTCCCCGTTGGAGACCAATCCGTAAGAAAGTACAGGCTCCTGGAAGGCCTCCTTGTAAGGGGAGGTGAGGGACATGGACATGCTGGCGGCGATGGCCTCCCTCTTTTTAAGCTTGGAGATGCTCGCGGCCTTCTTGTCCTTCTTCTGCTTCCTCACGTCTATGAGCTCCGGGTTAATGAGGATCTTGGTGCCAGTGGCGGTGAGCTCCGCCTCAGAGTCCGAGTAGAAGGGGAGGGAGACGGACTAGTCCCTGAGAGTGCCCTCATAGATGTTGGCCTTACCCATGAACTCAGCCACGAAGACTGACTTGGGCGAGAAATACAGCTTGTTGGGCTCGTCCAGCTGGACAATCTGACCCTTGTTGAGGATGGCCATGTAGTTGCAAATGCTCATGGCCTCCTCCCGGTCGTGGGTGACCATGAGGAAGATTGTCTTGTTCTTACGCTGCAGCCTGAGGAGATCCTGGGAGACCTTGCTCTTGAGGTACTCGTCCAAGTGGCTCATGGGCTCGTCCAATAGGAGAACCGCCGGCTCGTTCACCAGGGCCCTGGCCAGGGCCACGCGCTGCTGCTGTCCACCGGAGAGCTGGTCTGGATATCTGTACTCCAGGCCGTCCAGCTCCAGGGATTCAATGGTGGAGAGGAAGAGATCCCTCTTGGCCTCGAATATACCCTGGGCCTTCAAGCCGAAGGCTATGTTGTCCTTCACGGTGAGGTGGGGGAAAAGGGCGAAGTTCTGGAAAACCGTGTTGACCTTGCGCTGGTTGGCGGGGTAACGGGTAATGTCTTCACCGTTCAAGGTGATGGTACCGGTGTCCAGGGTTTCCAGGCCCGCGATGATGCGGAGCAGGGTGGATTTGCCGCAGCCGGAGGGGCCCAGCAGGGCAAAAAAACTATTGGCGGGAACATCAAGGTTGATGTTTTGAAGAACGGGTCCTTTAGTGGGGTCAAAGGTCTTATAGACGCCTTTGATGGAAAGACCAGAGTTGCTAGAGATTATGTTGCCTTCCAATTACTCTCATATGCCTCCTTTCTCCCGAAAGTTAAGAATGTGCTTGTATAGAAGTTCGTCGCTCTGGGAGTGACTCACCCGCCAAGGGCGGGTTGCCGGCAATACCATTTACTCACCGGCAGATTTTCAGTTTATGATAGGTCCACACAAAAGCGGGGAATCAAAAATCACTAAGGTTGGAAATTTTGGACATGATTGACTCCAAATAAACCAATATTAGCCGTTTTCGCGGATCTACAATTGAAAATAGTTGCTTCTTTCCGGTGCAAGTGGAATTTCAGCTTCTATACTGACTTGTATTTTACGGAGGCTACTTTATGGTTAGGATATGAGGGTTGAGGCACCTCTCGTTTAAAGAATAAAAAAGCCAGACTGTGAGCTCTGGATTTTTAGTTACGCCCCTGGGATTTTGATTGGGGCCTATGGTTAGTAAAATGGGAGGGAGACTTGCGCCTCCGGGTTAAGAAGAGCCACCAAAAAGGTGGCAGTCTTGAATCTTATAGCACAGGGCGGAAGTCAATGCAAGGTTTTTTTTCAGCATTTTGCCAAAAACACCTGATTATTTTGAGCTTTTCCCCTGTTTTGGTCAAAAAGACCAGCTATTATTGATTAAATGGGCAAAAATCCCTTCCAGGGGCTTCCGCCAAGAACATCTATATATAGTATAAAATTAAAATTCATAGTATATATTGTTTTTTTCTTCCTTTAGCCTTCAAATTTGGCTGTTATCTTGATTTAAGTTCCAGCGTAAATGAGCATGGGCCCGGTTTTGGGCTTAGATTTTCCTTATGCTTCCCCCTACTCATCTAGCTTAGCCTTGGGAACACCTTGGCGTTTTCACTACAAAAAAGAGTTTTAGCCCTTGGGTGAGCCTTTCAGGAAATCTCCCAAGCGGCTTTAGTAATAATAAGCAGCGTGAGTAATCTGTCAAGTCTCCTTCTTAGACATTAGAAATATTAGAGTCTTAGGGAAGTTCCTAAGCGACATAAGTAATAATAAGCAGCGTGAGTAGTCTGTCAAGTCTTCATCTAAGACCCAATATATAAGAGTCTTAGGAAAGTTCCTAAGTGCCACAAGTAATAATAAGCAGCAAACTTTCTTTGTCAAGCCAAAATTTTAGCCGTGAGCTAAAAAGCCGTAGGCAAATAAGAGATAAAATCAAAATAAAGCCACAGGCTTTGACTTATAAAAGCTTCTTGGAAAAAAAAGCTTGTACAATAAGCGCTCCGCAATGATCTCTCTCATTGTGCCAAGCAAATAAGCGCTTTTTGGTGAAAAACTATTTTTAGGTAAAGCTGTGGATTCGTTGGATATGCATCTTCATCAATGGTTTTTGAGAAAGAATCTCATGAGCGCTAGGGCTTGGAATAAAAAATGTTCATTAATAGCCAATTCATATGGACTTTTAGAGAAGAAAGCATTACCGAGCATAAATGTTACGCCCTTGTTAAAAAAGGATCTGTTAATTTTTTGGCGGAGAAAAAAAATTTTTCCCTATGTGTTTATTTAAACCTTCTACGCTTTCATCATGGGCGAGTTAGGTTTTGAAATATACTCTCCTTGGGGATTAAGAAAACAGTTTAGCTAAGCAATTATTGGCAGTGATTTCAGGGCTCTCTCAATACTTCTCAGAAAGTTCTCTCCGTTTTTACTCACCACTCAAATGATCAGTGCCAATCCCCCTAGGGAATCACCTATTTGCAGCTCTAAAATTCCTTTTAAGCATATATAAGGTGTAGATGAGCTCTCTTGGGCTAATTTGACTCGAGTGAGAAAAAGGCGCTCTTATTGAGATGGAGAAAGGGAAAATGTCTCCACAAGCCCTAAAATGGCCCAAAAGACGGCCTCTTTCCCTTGACAAGGGGAGTTTCTTAGTCTAATAATTGTGTCCAGGTTTGATCTAATGGAACAAGGTGTGAATCCTTGGCGGACCCACCGCTGTAATCGGGGAGAGAATCGGTAGGAGAATCTGTTTGGAGATTCGGTCACTGGGCAATTAGCCCGGGAAGGCTATACCGAAAGCTCTTGGATCCGAGAAGCCAGAAGACCGGTCAAGCCGTCCTTAAAATGCAAAACGCAAACTTTAGGGATTTGTCAGGTGGTTGACGGAAAAGACCCCACGTTTTGGCATTTTTTGTGCCAGGAAGGGGCCTTTTTTGTTTTTAACTCAAGGCCTCTGAAAAATCTCCAAAACTAAGGAGTTAAGCTTTGACGAACCTAAACAAAAGCAACATCTCTATTATGACGGAAGTTTACGCCGGTGTGGCCACCTTCCTCTCCCTAGTTTACGTTTTGAGCGTCAATCCGGCCATCCTCAAAGCGGCGGGCATGCCGGCCCCGGCGCTCTTCACGGCCACCGCCCTGGGAGCCATGTTCGCCACGCTAATCATGTGTTTTGTGGCCAGGCTACCCTTCGTGGTGGCTCCAGGCATGGGCCTCAACGCCTTCTTCGCCTTTTCAGTGGTGAACGGCATGGGCTTTACCTGGCAGCAGGCGCTGACCGCCGTCTTCATCGCTGGAATAATCTTCGTCTTCATCTCTCTATCCCCCGTGAGGAAGAAGATGCTCCAGGAGGTGCCGGAGTCCCTGCAGCTGGCCGTGGCCGCGGGCATTGGCCTCATGATCTCCTACATCGGCCTTAAGGGCGGTGGCCTTGTGGTGATTCTCCCTGACGGTAACGTGACCATAGGGGCCCTCACCAAGGGGAACGGTATGCTCACAATCATTGGGCTATTTGTCACGGCGGTCTTCATCGCCCGCAACAACCGCTACGCCTTGCTCCTGGGCATAATTATCACCACTATCATTGGGATCCCTTTAGGCATTACCGATATTTCGGGGATATCACCCTCCACTATCTTCACCTTGCCTCCATCGATCTCGGAGCTCTTCTTCAAGTTTGACTTCTCCATACTGACTAACTTCAACTTCTGGGCGGTGGTGTTCACCTTCCTGTTCATGTGCGTCTTCGATAGCCTGGCCTCCTTCATAGGACTCTTTTCGGTCATGGGCCAGGAGGCGGAACTTTACCGCCACAGGATGGGGAAGGCCTTCATAGCCGACTCCCTGGGCGTGGTGGCCGGCTCCATGGTGGGCCTTTCCCCCAACACGACCTACGCCGAAAGCGGCGCCGGGGTCGCCATGGGAGGAAGAACCGGTTTAACCGCCTTCACCGTGGTTGTGCTTTTCGCCATCTGCCTCTTCTTCTCCAGGCTCTTCCTCTTGGTTCCTTCCTCGGCCGTGGCCCCGGCCCTGGTGCTGGTGGGTCTCTTGATGTTGGCCTCCATCAGGAACTTAAACTTCGCGGACAAGACTGAGAGCTTCCCGGCCTTCGTGGTCATCGTGCTCACCTGCCTCACTTGGCGGCTCTCGGACAGCTTGGCCATAGGCTGGCTCATCTACATCCTTATGAAGGTTTTAGCCGGAAAGGCCGGAACCATCACCCCCACGGTCTGGGTGGTTGGAGTCCTCTTCTTCTTCAAGGAGCTATTTGTGGGCTAAATTAGATCCCTTGAACACCAAGTAATTAAAGCTTTTTAAGCAAAAATCAAATTAAACGCTTAATCTTCATAGGCGGCGGGCTAACACCCCGCCGCTTCATCTTTATGGTAAGGGCTTTAAAAAAAACAAAAGCGCCTTATTAATATAATAGGCCCGTACGCGCCAAAGGCATCATGGAGGTGCCTTTAATTTTTGTTATTGCCATATTTTTTAAGATAGTGTTTTTGAAAAAAAACAATTTAACAAATCCTTCTAGGAAAATTCACCGGAACAGTAGATGATCAAAGGAGAGCGGGGCTCTTTTGGGAAAAGGTAAAAAGCCGCGATTATTATGAGCTAGATGTTTCTTGAAGTTCTTTCCAGTATTTATTTGGCTACTTGTTTATTTATTTTTGTTCTTTGATTATTTTATTCTTTCATACGCTAAAAATATAACGCGTTGTTAACACAAATGCCCTAACATTTGACGCATTATGAATGCTACAGATTGTAAATATGGCGCTTATTTTCACTTCATTCCTTAACATAAAGCCTTTTCCCGCCACAGACCAACATTTCGAGTTTGGCATAAGGCTCTTCCAAGGCATATTGATTTAAATGCAGCTCATATAAGGATTTTTACTCACTTATCTTAAGTATTTTTTTCGTTATGGGGAAAGAGATTTTTCCCTTGCAATTTTTGGCCGTTTGTGGTGAAAGAAAACTGCTTATTAAGCTTCTAGGTTAGTTAAAGGTAGGCTAAAGGGAAGGTGGATAAAAAGATGTTCTCCGGCTTAAAAGACATGGCTCTACAGTTCAGAGAGGCTGGTGGCACTCTTCTGTGCGTGGGAGGCGCAGTGAGGGATACCCTTGGCATCCTGGGGGAGGGAGCGTCTACGCCCAAGGACATCGATTTGGTGCTCTTCGGGCTCGATCTGGACAAGGCCATGGAGATCTCCAGGCGGATGGGGAACCCTAGGCTTGTCACCCGCAAGGTAGTCTTGGGGGGAGAGCCCGAGGGCGATATCATCCACCTACGCTTTCCCCAGGCCCTTCTAGAGATTAGCGTAAGGCGAGATCCTCAAGGAAAAGCGATCCCCTTTTCCCAGGACATCCTTAGACTAGACGCCTTGAACCGCGATTTCACCTTGAACTCCATCTACCAGGATACGCTGAGCGGGGAGATTCTGGATCCTCTGGGAGGACTAGTCGACCTTAGATATTTCAGGCTCAGGGCCACCGGGCCCAAGATTTTCGAAAGCGACCCTTTGAGGCTCCTAAGGGCCTTTTCCCTCATCTCCAGGAGGGGCTACCACAGTGACGGGGCCCTTTTGGAGCTTGTGAGAAAGTCCGTTCCCCTTCTGGACAATGTCTCCAAAAGCCGCGTCTGGCCGGAGTGGCGGGCCTGGTCAGCCTCCAGGTATCCCCACCTGGGGCTGAGGTTTTTACGGGAGTCCGGCTTGATTGAGTATTTTCCCGAGCTTCCTCCCTTGATTCTCAGTCCCCAGAACTGGCAGGTGCATCCGGAGGGGAGCGTCTGGAACCACACCCTCCTGGTGGTTCAGGCCATGAGCGAGCATTTGAGGCTCCACGGAAGCCCTCGGAAGGGACTAAGCCTAGACCCCACCCTACTCACCCTCTCGGCCCTCACCCACGACCTGGGAAAGGTGCTGGAGAACCGCTTGGAAGATGGTATAAGCGGCCGGGGCTTCTATCCCCAGCATGCGGAGAAGGGCGTCCCCTTGGCCTCCCGTTTCCTCAAATCCATTAGGTGCCCTGATAGGCTAAGAGAGGGCATTCTAAAGCTCACCCGCTACCACATGGAGGGATCCTTTTCCTCGCTCACGGCCCCACGCCTGAGGGCGCTGGCCCGCTACCTCCATCCCCAGGCCACCTTGGCGGATCTCTGGGCCCTCAAGGCCAGCGACTGGAACGGCAGGCTCTATTGGCCGGAACCCTATCCTCTATCGCTTGACGAGTTTGTAGAGGCGGTGGGTGGATCCCTAGAACCACCGGAGGATCTCTTAAGTGGCTCGGAAGTAATCGATCTCTTTGGCCTTAGGGAGGGGACCTATTTGGGAAAGATGCTGCAACTGCTTAGGGACTCCCATGACTTAGGGAAGATTTCCACTAAGGAGGACGCCATTAGTCTTCTGAGGAAGACCCTCAAAAGGGAAAATTGCTTGAGGAAAGAAGGACGCGTCAGCTAGAATCACCACATAATGGGCCCTATGAGTGAAAAATTAAAAACCCCTCACTAGGCCTTGCCTCCCAACATTTTTTTCCGAGTATTGGAAAATCTTTTGTGAAATTTCACCTCAAAAGCCTTACCCAAAAAAAATCCTACCATTCCCCTCCAAAGCTCGCCTTTTTTGCTTCTAGCCTTTTTTAAGCGGCTAAAATAAGCCCAAAAGTACCCCTAAAAGCGGCCTAAAAAGCTCTCCCCTGGCTAGGGGGAATTTTTTTATGCCAAAATCTTCGAAGAAGATCCCTCCAGAAGAGGAAAAATTTCCGCCAAAAAAATCAAAAACTAGTGTATAACTGTAGAGAAAAAGCTTTTTTTTCTCCAACACCTCTGGAGATTTGAGAAGATAGCGGCATCTTGCGGCTTTTTCATGTTTTTCGCCTTTTTTCATGTTTAGTGATTCGCGTTTAAATTTTATCGCGTTTTCTTTTTTTTTCGCGTTTAGATTTTTCTGCGTTTAGGATTTTTTTGCGTTTTAGCGTTTTTGTCTTAATTATCTTAATCTTTTATGTTTTGGCCTTTTCTATTTAGCTCTTCGTTTTTTGCCTTTGAGTATAAAGGCGTTTTAGGTTCTTGCCTTTTATGTCTTTGCCTTGTCGTTTGAAATTTAAAAATTAGCTTTTAAGCTATATGGCAAAAAGCCTTAATTAAAAAGACCCGCTAAATTTAGAGCGGCGAGGTTTAAATTTCGCGTTTTTGAGAAAATAGGATTGTATTAACTATAATTTAGGCTTTTTTTGGGGGTAACATGTCTAATGTCGTGGTCTTGGGTACCCAGTGGGGTGACGAGGGCAAGGGAAAGGTGGTGGATCTCTTAACGGAGTCCGCCGACGTGGTGGTGCGTTTCCAGGGCGGCAACAACGCCGGACACACCTTGGTGGTGGGAGGCGAGACCTACGCCCTGCACCTGGTGCCATCGGGCATACTCCACAGAGAGAAGCTCTCGGTCATAGCCCCGGGCGTGGTGGTGGACCCGGATGTGCTCCTAGAGGAGATAGAGGGCCTAACCAAGAGAGGGGTCTCGGTTAGCCCGGATAATTTATGCCTGAGCGGAAAGGCGCACATCATATTGCCCCAGCACAGGCTCCTGGACACCTTGCGGGAAGAGCCCCTGGAGGGCGACTCCCAGCGGGGTAGGGTAAAGATAGGAACCACGGGCCGGGGCATAGGCCCCTGCTATGAGGACAAGGCCTCCCGGCAGGGTCTGAGGATAAATGACCTAAGTGACATGGATATCTTTGAAGAGAAGCTCCACGCGTCCTTGGTGGAGAAGAACTGTCTCCTTGAAAATCTCTATCACGTCCCTCCCATAGACCCCTCGGAGGTCATGGTGAAGGCCAAAATCTGGGCGGAAAAACTACAGCCCTACGTCTGTGACACCTTTCAGCTCTTAACCCACGCCGTCAAGGACGGTAAAAATCTGTTATTTGAAGGGGCTCAGGGCACCCAGCTGGATCTGGACCACGGAAGCTATCCCTACGTCACCAGCTCCAGCACCACCTGCGGCGGGGCCGCCACTGGTACCGGATTAAACCCCAAGGTGCTGGGTAAGGTGGTGGGTCTGGTCAAGGCCTACACCACCAGGGTGGGGGAGGGGCCTTTTCCCTCGGAGCTTTTAGGGGACGCGGGAGTTAGCTTGCGGGAAGCTGGCCATGAGTTTGGGACCACCACCGGGCGCCCCAGGCGCTGCGGGTGGTTGGATGCCGTGGTGGTGCGCACCGCCTGCCGCTTAAGCGGGGTGGATTTTTTGGCGGTCACCAAGTTGGACGTACTTAGGGGCATGCCCCAGCTAAGGGTGGCCACCCACTACAGCCTGGACGGGGAAAGGCTGGAGTTTTTGCCGCAGGAGACTAGGGACTTAGGGAAAGTGGTGGTCTACTACCGCGATTTCGCGGGCTTCCAGGAAGACGTGAGTGGGGCCAAGAGCCTTAGGGATCTCCCCAAAAACGCCCGGACATATCTGGAGGCCCTCGCGGAACTGGTGGAGGTCCCGTTGGGATTGGTCTCGGTGGGCCCTGACCGCGATGAGACCATAGAGCTTTCCAAGTTTTTTTAAAGTTATTTAGCTAACAGTCCACCCAATTCTTTTGAACGCCTCAATAATCCTTGTGAGCTCTATTGGATAAAAACGTGTGTCTTCAGAATTCTTTTAGCGTAGCGCCAAATGATTTAGGCGTTCCATTTCTTTTAATAATTAAGCGTACTTTATCTTTTTAGGAATCTCAGGGCAATTTTAGCGTTCCTCTACTCAGCGTTCTTCTATTTAGCGTTCTTATATTCTACTAAGCGTTCTTCTATTAAGCGTTCTTAAAGCCATTCCGCCTTCACGGAAATATTGCCATGGAAAACAAACGATTCGACGAGCTGGAGGCCAAACTCGAGATCTACAAGAGCACGCTCACGGAGATCTACGAGCGCTATGACCAGAAACTGGAGGAGCTCTCCCTGGTTAGGAGGGTGGGGGACGCCTTGCGCACGACGCTCTCGGTGGAATCCTTGGCATCCGCCCTCATGACGGCCGTGGCCCATGAGGTGCTGGTGGATAGATTGGCCCTTCTTCTAAAGGACCAGGCATCCGACTCGGACGATGCGCTACTCTTAAGGGCCGCCTACTGGGCGGATAGAGAGGAGTTCAAGTTCTATGACGACAGCGAGACCAGGGCTTGGTCACTTTCGACCTTGAATCTTCCGGAGGGGAGCTTACTCTCACTTAAGGCCCTAGATGAGGTTCCTTCCAAGCTGGACCCCTTGGGTACCGAGGGCGAGGGCGCGAGGGCCCTGGTCCTGGCGCCCTTCCTGGTGCGGCACCGCTTCCTGGGGGTGATGATCCTCTCCAGACCTTCCCAGCAGCCCTTCTCCCAAGAACACGAGCACATGCTCTCCATCATGGCCGACCAGGCATCGGCCGCCCTTAGTAACGTTAAGCTCTTTGACGATTTATCCAGCGCCAACGCTAAGCTAATTGAAAGCGAGCGTAGGGCCAGGGAGAGCTCCAACTACCTGGAGAGGCTCTTGGAAACGGCGAATGACGCCATATTCACCATAGACCCCAAGGGGAGGATAACCTACTCCAACCGCAAGGCCGGCCAGTGGGGCTGGAGTAAGGAAGAGTTTCTGGGGAAGGATTTTAGGAAGCTCCTAGAGGATAACCCGGCAATTGAGGAGTGGAAGCCCGGGGCCCCGCCTCCGGCTGATAGGATCTTTGAGGCGGTGCTCTTTAACCAGACAGGTGAACGCCGGGTGGTGCTCATCTCCACCTCCCAGTCGGGAGACGACTCAGGGGAGGGAGAGCCCAGCTGGATGCTCATGGTTTCTGACCTAACGGAGAGGAGGCAACTGGAGCGGGAGCTCCTCCACTCGGAGAAACTGGCCTCCATCGGGGTACTGGCGGCCGGGGTGGCCCACGAGGTGGGAAACCCCCTTTCCACCATCTCGGGCTACGCCCAGATACTTGGATCTGGCGTGGAGAGCGAAGAGGAGCGCAAAGAGTACATCCAGGCCATACTCACCCAGACCGGGCGCATCCAGAAGATATTAAAAGAGCTCTTGGACTACTCGAGGCCCAGTAGGGGGCTTGCGGAAACACTGGATCTGGCCCAGCACATACCCCGCATCATGAGCATGCTGGAGGCCCAGAGGGTGTTTTCCCGAGTGGAAGTGGTCTATGACCTGGATCCCAAGCACACCCCTCATTTAGTGACCATGGATAGGGACCACTTGGCCCAGGTGATAATCATCATAGCCATGAACGCGGCCCAGGCCATGGCCAAACAGAACGAGCCCAGACCCAGGCTCAAGGTGACCCTCTCCAAAGACGCCGGTATGGTGGTGATGACCTTGACGGACAACGGCCCAGGCATGAGCTCTGAGGTGAGAAGAAGGGTCTACGACCCCTTCTTCACCACCAAGGGCCCGGGTGAGGGAACGGGCTTAGGTCTGGCCATCTGCCAGAGGATAGTGGATAGCTACCACGGCTACATGGAGCTAAAGACAGCCAAGGGCAAGGGGGCTTCCTTTGTCATCAGCTTTCCGGAGGCCATAAGCTAAATGCCAGAGCCGCGGGCCAATATACTCATAGTGGACGACGAGGAGCATATCCGCAAGATAATGTCCATAATGCTGGGGAAGAAGAACTACAACTGCAAGCTGGCGGCATCTGGCCAAGAGGCCTTGGCCATGGTGGAAAAGGAGAGCTTTGACGCGGTATTCACCGATCTAAAGATGCCGGGTTTGGACGGTCTGGAGCTCTTAGCTAGGCTCAAGAGGAAGGACCCGGAGATGGTGGTAATAGTGGTTACCGCCTTCGCCTCCATGGAGACGGCCATTCTAGCCATGAAGGCCGGGGCTTACGACTACATATCCAAGCCCTTTAATGAAGATGAGATAGTCTTGGTCCTAGAGAAGGGCCTTGAGCGCAACAGGCTCATAGATGAGAACCGCAGGCTAAAAAGGGAGATGGAGGTAAGGCAGGACTCCAACGTCTTCTTGGGGGAGTCTCCGGCCATGAAGAAGGTCTTTGACACCATAAGGCGGGTGGCGGACACCAAGGCGACCATTCTCATAACAGGCGAATCCGGAACCGGAAAGGAGCTGGCCGCCCGCTCCATCCACCAAAACGGCCCCAGGCGAGACTTTAGCTTCGTGGCTGTCAATTGCGGAGCCATACCCGCCAATCTGGTGGAGAGCGAGTTCTTTGGTCACGTCAAGGGGGCCTTCACCGGGGCGGACAAGGCCAAGACCGGGCTAATATCCGAGGCGGATGGGGGGACGCTATTTTTAGATGAGGTCTCTGAACTGCCTTTGGAAATGCAGGTGAAGTTCCTGCGCGTCTTACAGGAAGAGGAGGTTAGGCGCATTGGGGAGAATAGCTCCCAGAAGGTGGATCTAAGGGTGGTCGCCGCCACCAACAAGAGCCTCCCCCAGGAGGTGCAGGAGGGAAGATTTAGAGAGGACCTCTACTACCGACTTAACGTCATCCGCCTGGTCATGCCGCCCCTAAGGGAGAGAAGGGAGGATATCCCCATGCTCTCCCTACACTTCCTAGAAGAGGCCGTGAGAAAGCACCAGCTGGGAAAGAAGAGGCTATCCCCCAAGGCTATCAAGGTATTATCCTTGGAAAACTTCAACGGAAACGTAAGGGCCCTAAGAAACGTAATCGAGCAGGCCGCCATCATGAGTGACACAGAGACCATAGGGCCCCAGGACCTCTTATTGGAGGACACCGGAGTGGAGAGCTTGGAGCTTGACCCCTCGGAACTGGTTCTAAGACTACCCGTGGACTGGCTGGACATGAAGGAGGCACTTAAAACAGTGACAGAGGCCACGGAAAGGGAGATAATACAGAGGGCGCTATCGTACGCTAAAGAAAACCGCACCCGGGCGGCCAAGGTCTTGGGGATATCCCGTAGGGCGCTCATATCCAAGATTCAATACTACGGCCTTGATCTATAATGGGAAATGCCAAGGGGAAAAGCTGCCAAAGTGTTAGGATTTAAATCATATAAGAAGTACCACCATGTTCAAGAAGCTTTACCAGGGCGCAAGCCCCGCCGACAGGCCCCAGCTCTATAGTCTCACGGATTTTTGCCTCGCGGCCGTATTGAGGATGATGGAGTTCACGGCCTTTCTCCTCCTCTTCTCTTACCTCACGCTTACCATCTACACCCACCTCGTGGTGCCCTGTGGACAGGCCCTAGGGTCCTTTCTAAGCATTCTGGCCTCCTTTCTGGCCTGGCTACTACTGAGGTTTCCCTTCGCCCTCGCCCGCTCACAGCTAAGAAACGCCTTCCAACTGGACCCCAGGCCCTTTTCCCAGAGGCTAAAACCCATGCTCAAAGAGGGGCTCATGGGGCTCATTACGGCCACTGTCTTTGGCGGGGCGCTCTTCTACTTTCTGAGAATAGACATAAACATAGTGCTCTGGGCCTTTATATTCCTGGTCTTTGTCTATGTATGTTTCTTAAGCCAATGCCTATACCCCCACCTGGCCTTCGCCTTCAACCCAAGTAGGTTCCGTAAGGCCCTCCCTGACGAGCTCCCCTCGGGCATAAAGAAGGTCCTCTCGGCCCTACCGGACAAAAACGGCATAAACCCGGAAGAGGTCTATGTGGACACGGCCTTCTCACCTGGCCTCAAGCCCCCCTCCATCCTCAAGGGGCGCATAATCATCCCGGAAAAGGCCCTCTCAGCCCTAACCCCACCCGCCTTAAACACCCAGTTAACCACCATTGTCCTCTCCCAGCTGGTTAACATCCCCCGCAACTCACTCATCTATAGGGGCCTCTCCCTGGCCCTAAGCGTGCCCCTTTCCCTTATCCTCCTAAACTCCATGGGACTCATGACGGGCTACCCCTTGAACACCACCGTTAACCTGGTGGCCCTCTTCTGGCTGGGCACCTGGGCGGCCTACTGGTTCTCGGACTTCTTCTCCCTAATCCTATCCAGGACCCTCTGCCTCAAGCTAGCGGCCGCGACGGTGGCCGTCACCAAGGACGTCCCCGGGCTCTTCGACTCCATCCAGTCCACGGCCCGCTACAACCTGGAGCCGGCCAAGGTCAACTTTGTCCGGGACCTCTTCCGGGAAAGACCCGCCCCGGAGCAGCAGATAAAAAGGCTCAAGGGCTCCCTCATGGAGCTAACCGACGAGGCCCTGCGCCAGTCCAGCGAGAGGAAGTCCAAGAAGAACAACCACGCCAAGTCCGCTGGCCAAGGCCCCAAGGGCGCTAAGGATCCAACCCACTCGGATTACCAGGAAAATGACCAGCAGTTTAAGAGTAACTGAGACTGTGGGATTTTCTTTAACTTCCAGCTAATTATCACTTTAAGCTTAAAAAATGATGCCCGAGGATTTACCAAGGAGTAAAGCTTAGGGTAGTGAGCTTTTCTAAAAATCAGGACTAAAGCTTTCTGGTAAAGTTTTTTTCTCTCTTAGATGCCGGAGATTTTTGAGGCTAAGAGCCTGGGAAACTCTGGCATCTTTTTTTTTAAGCCCCAAAATCATTTCTAAAGGCAACTTTTCCCTAAAATTCTTCTTTTTATAAGCTCCAGCAAAGCTTTTGGCATGCTAAAAAAAATCTTGCCAACAGATGCTGCATATGGTATAGTTTCTTAGTTTTTTGTTGCATTTGGTTAATTTGCCCCATTAATGGGCATTTTCCCGTGTTTGACACTTTATAATCCTAAGCTTTCTATCTTTCTAAAAGCCCAATTTTTTTTCTTTATGCCATAAAAAAAAACAAAAGCCTTCTTAGTTTAATGTTTAGTCAAAGCCTCCTTTTAATATTTTAAATTGAGCGAAAGGGGCAAAAAAATTGAAATTTTGAAAATATTTCAATTTTTTTTAGGCTATAAAACCTGGAATTTTTGTAATTTTCCCGACTTTTTAAATTTTTCTTGTTTTTTTGCTTTTTTTAACCGGAGATATTTCACTTTTCGTCAAAAAAAATTTTACTTGACAAACGCCCCTGGATGCTTTATATATATGACAATTGCTGGTCACTGGTTAACCAAAATACTTTTTGCCTCTCGAACGTCAAAGGTTTTATAACGGGGTGATTTTTTTGGTGAAAGTCAGCGCTCGACTGGTGAGTATGTCACAGTTCCAGAATATTTTTCCGGTTTTGATTTATTGACCCATCCCATCCCAGAAGCTTCCAAGGAAACCGGATAAATCCAACCAGACTCATCTGTCCCTCTTATTCACAAACCTAACCCAATTTTATAATTAATCCCAAACCAGGTTGTAGGCCGCTTAGAAGCGCCGCCAACCCCTTAAGGAGGGTACCCGCAAAAGCTCCCCTGCTATGCCCAAAGCTCTGGTATAAACGCCGGGCAAGAAGGTCTTTTGCTCAATTTATGGAATATTCCCGCCCCGAGCCCTCCCAGTCATGTCTCACTGACTAGCGCCATACACTCCAAGCCACATTTATTCATATTTCTTCTCTCTCCTCTGAGCTATACCGTGGAGACTATCCCCTAAGGGCGCTCGGGCTAACTAAACATAAGGGCGCGTAAGTTTTGAACTTTTTTCAGTTTTCAAGTCCTCTGGAGAACTCTCTTTCCCTTGGATTTTTTCGCCGGTGACTTTTTTTTAAGTTACCGAACCCGCAAGCGAGCTCGAGCCCTTAACCATTTGGCCTTTGAAGCTTTTTCTAAAAATCGGCCCAAAAAATGGGCGCTTTTGGTACAAAATTTTTAGAGCCCTTTGGCGACAAGCCATTAAAAAGGCGAGCGCTTTTTTTTAAGCTAGGGAGATAATCTAGCTTCCAAGCCCCTACGGAGGCCCCTACGGAGGCCCCTAGCAGCCTCTTAAGGCCCAGCGCTAAGCTAAAGGCCCTCTAGCAAGGGGCGGAATAAGGGGCACAAAACTAACAGACGTTAGTTTTTAATTTTGGCCTTGCCAGCTAAAGATTTGGATGAATTCACTAAGGTTTTTTAAAATTTGGCGCGATTGTTTTTTTGTATTTTTCTGTTTTGGTTCTAAAGCATTTTGTTTTAAATCGCTAATAACTCCTTCATTTTACGGTAAATATCCCTAAGCATTTTCGTTTGGGCTGTTCATTTCGATTTTTGTTTCCACCCACAGGAGAGGGATTTAGGATAGGCTTAAATTTTTTTTTCTTGTGGCTCTTGACTTTTATGTAAAGAGGTATAAACTGAAGTAGCTTAAAAATAAGTTTTGAAACTTAATATGGCCCTTAAAATTATCTGAGTTCTTTCAGGGGATATTGGTTTTAAGACTTTCCCCCTGCTATTTTTCCCATCCCACATACACTCTCTGTTAATTTTAACTTGCGAGAGCGGGTTTTCTCACAGAGGGTCCAACTTAAGGAGGGCGCCATCCTCAATCCTCCGGCGTCAAATGTAGTATGGCTAAATCACGCACAAACAAAGACACGTTATTAACTGAAAAGATGGATCTCTCGGAGCTCAAGCAGATGAAGATCTCCGATCTGAACGCCCTGGCCAAGGAGCTGAAGATCGAGAATCCCACCTCCTTGAGGAAGCAGGAGCTCATTTTTGCCCTCCTGCAGGCCCAGACCGAGTTGAACGGCATGATTTTTGGAGGGGGAGTCCTGGAGACCCTGCCTGACGGCTTTGGCTTCCTCAGGGCCCCGGAGTCCAACTACCTCCCGGGCCCGGATGACATCTATGTCTCCCCCAGCCAGATACGCCGCTTCAACCTGCGCACCGGCGACACGGTCACCGGCCAGATAAGGCCTCCCAAGGAGACGGAGCGCTACTACGCCCTCCTCAAGGTGGAGCAGTGCAATTTCGAGGATCCCGAAGAGGTCAACCGCGACAAGATTCTCTTCGACAACCTGACCCCGCTCTATCCCGAGGAACGCATTGTCCTGGAGACGGACACCAGGAACTATTCCATGCGCATCATGGACATGATGACCCCCATTGGCAAGGGCCAGAGGGGTTTGATCGTGAGCCCACCGCGCACGGGAAAGACCATCCTGCTCCAGAACATCGCCAACTCCATCACCAAGAACCATCCCGACGTGACCCTCATCATGCTTCTAATTGACGAGCGCCCGGAGGAGGTAACCGACATGCAGAGATCGGTCTCCGGCGAGGTCATCAGCTCCACCTTTGACGAGCCGGCCACCAGGCACGTGCAGGTGGCTGACATGGTCATCGAGAAGGCCAAGAGGCTGGTGGAGCACAAGAGGGACGTGGTCATCCTGTTGGATTCCATCACCCGCCTCTCCCGCGCCTACAACACCGTGGTACCGCCCTCCGGAAAGATTCTCTCCGGTGGCGTGGACTCCAACGCGCTCCATAGGCCCAAGAGGTTCTTCGGGGCCGCCAGGAACGTGGAGGAGGGAGGCTCTCTCACCATCATAGCCACGGCCTTGATAGACACGGGCAGCCGCATGGACGAGGTCATCTTCGAGGAGTTCAAGGGCACGGGCAACATGGAGATCCACCTGGATCGCAAGCTCTCTGACAAGAGGGTCTTCCCGGCCATGGACATCAATCGCTCAGGCACCCGCAAGGAGGATCTGCTCCTTTCCGAAAAGGAGATGAACCGCATATGGATCCTGAGGAAGCTCCTAAGCCCCCTCAATCCCGTGGACAGCATGGAGTTCCTCCTGGATAAGATGCGCGGAAGCAAGAGCAATAGCGAGTTCCTGGACTCCATGAGCACCTGAGAAGAAAAAGGGTCTTTCCCTTTTTCCCTAGGGAAAAGGGGAAAGGCCCCGGGCGGAAGGCCGTGGGCGTACGCCTCCGGATTATGGAATTTTTTCAAGAGCTTAACTTCCAGGTCTCAAGGGAAGAAAGCTCTCTTGAGCGGTTAATTGGCGTGTTTGCTGTAGTGAAAAAAAGACAGTACCGGGGCCTTTGGGCCTCCTGAGGATTCTGCGTTCAACTCTTGAGAGTAAAGAAAAAAAATACCAAAGCCCCAGGAATTTTCCTCTCCTTAGCTTTTTGTGAAAAACCCACGAAAATTTGAAATTTCGTGGTTTTTTTATTTTTATTCCTTGCTATATTGGAACAAAACGTTTTTCTTGCAAAGCCAAAGCCTAAGCTCTCTAGATTGATGCTCTCCTCTACATGTCTAACAGCTCATGCATAAAAGAGGCCCTTAGGGCTCTCTCCCCTATCCTTAGCGCGTAACTCTAAAATGCTTCCACTAATTGTTTAATCCGCCTTGTGGGAAGGGCCTTCCCCACGGCTTTCATGAGATGCGCCATATATAATAATGTTATGCGGCGCACATATATAATAATGTTAAGCAGCACATGTTTTGAACTGTGCCCACGCGCCATTGGTCTTGAGAGCTTTGCGCTAAGGGTAAGTAGCGGAAGAAAAAAAACGCCTTTTACCTTGAAGCCTAAAAACGTAAATTGACGATTTATCGTTTATAATACGGCCTTTTTACCCCTTTTTCACTTTTCGCCGCGAATACTTAAGCGAAAAAATTACCGTGACTCTAGTCTTCTCTTTGTTTTTTCCTCTCTTAATTTGTTAGACCATAGTTTGACAAAAGTCCTCTACACCATTTTAAAAACTCCCTAGGGCGCCCATAAAAAAAAACAATATATAGTTGCGTTTTTTCCTTTTACACCGCCCCTAAGCCTATCTAGAGCGCGCCAGGGGCATTCTCTATCCTAAGGGAGGTCTCATAGATTTCTTGGGGAGTTCTTGGGGCGCTCTTGAGTCCATGAGGGGATTAGTGATAGATCCTTTGAGGGCCTGGAAAAAAATGCGATTTTTTTTACTTGGCGTTTTTTAAGGCTTTAATTTCTGGAATATCAGAGCCACTTGGGACAAAAGCCCAAGACAAGCTTTCCCCAAAGTGGAGCGCGCTAGGGAAATTAGTTTTGTTATTATTCTCTAAGCTTTAGGCTTGGACGGATTTTTTTTGTTCGCCTCTCTTAGGGGGAAAAGGGGGCCTAGCCCTTAAGAGGGAAAGAAAATACTAAACAGAGAGGGCTCATAAGATTTTTAGGCAAAATATTTGGGGAGGCGACACGTGATCCCAGCGGAAGAAAAGGTCTCGCGGGGAGCTAAGCTCTTGTACAAGAGCTTTTCAGAGGAAGGGAAGATTTGTCTTGACCTGGAAGCTCAAAGTTGTTTAAGATATTTCTTTGTTTCAATTTTTTCTAGATACTCTCTGGTATGTAAAAACCTATCCGCCATTATTCCTTTTCCCCTAAAAGGCCTTAAGCTTTGGAGCAAATGAAAGTATTTTTGGAAAATTAACTATTATTCATGAAAACACAAAAATAATATGCCTGAAACCACATACAGCGACAAAATACTAATAAAAGACAAAGAGCAATTGTTCTTCACCATTAGGGAAATGATGGAGAATTTCAACAAACCCCCGCACACCTTTAAGGCTAAAACCATAGGTGGCATATTGGTTGAGATGTTGCCTGAGTTTGACCCCAACGGAGTGGAGACAATTTACGCGGATGCCTCAAATTACTTGGGGTACATCGGCTATGAGAAGCAATCTTTTAAAATCGCTAAGCATCAAGGAATGAGTAGGGGCGATTGGCTCTTCAGGCAGCTCCGGACAATCGGTGGGGAAAATGACTTCCCGGATAGCGATCTGGGCGATATGATCCTTTCCATGCAAAATTCCTTCGCGAGTGAGCTTAACGCCGAGGGGAAGATAGCGAAACTTTCGGACGGATTCCTCGATGCCTTACCTCAATCTCTCCAAAAACGTCCGGAAATATGGAACGACCCAAACATCAAAGTGGGGGTTCTGAAAGTTTCCAAGCTTTTAGACCTTCTTAGTAGCTTTTCCCTCTCTGAAGTAGAGCCTGATGCTATTAGACTTACAGAGGAGATTAGGACCTTTGATGACCACGAATCTTTAAGTAAAGATTTATCCCGCGGCTTGTACGAGATGGATTTGCTAATCCTCACCATCTCCTTAAAGTTAGCTCTAAAGAGGTCTCTAATTGAGTTTCCCGACATTTTAGCGCGCGCTATACCTGATGAGCCTCATGAGGAAGGGAAGTCTCCGGCTCCATGGTCACACGCGGTGCCACCGGATCTTGAGGGTACTTTGGGGGATACTCCACAACTCGCGGCGCTCGCGACCCTGTCCTTGGATTTCATGAAGTTGGCGGAAACAGTTGGGAAGGGCCAGATGGAAGAAAAGGTGGCGATTGATGAGCTCTTTGATCTCACTAACGCCATAGTGGCGGGAATTTCCAAGGGGCTCTTTGAGAGGGGAGGCTACCTGTTGGAATCTAAATTTGGGGCCTACGTGGGTACTCTTTTCGCGCCTGTCGTGGGTCTAAGCTCCCTTCCATTTTGCGCGACTGTCGCGGGTTTATATGGAGCGCTACTTTCCGATGAAACAGTGGAAAATATTGTAAAAGGCCTGACACTTATGGCCGGCGCCGGTAAACATATTTTGGCGGACAAATCCAAGCCCTTCTAAGCTCTGTTAGAATTTAGGACTAGTTTTAAAAGATAGAAGAAGACTTCCTCTACTTCTTCCTTAAACCACAAAGAGATCTTTCTTTTTTAGGCAAAAGATTATGCTTCAAAGGCATAGAAAAAATATCTTTGACCTGCGTCAATTTTTTTTTATCATGCGTAACACCGCCAAGCGAGCGCTCCTTAGCTCGCTATTAATCATTTAATGGTTCGCCTCAGGCTTCTCCTAATAGTTCCTCTTATAGTTTATCTTTCGCTACAGGTCTTGTATGGCGAAAACCTTTCTCGCGCTTTTCATGTTTTTTTCTTATCCTCTCTCGCCTTGATGGAAATCTCTCTATTTTTTTTTGTGCAGGCTCTGTATTTTCTCTTTCTAAAGAGACAACGCGGCCGCTTTTACTCCAATGGAAAATCTTATGAGTTTGACACTTGTGACGGATTGTTTTTTCTCCGTTGTCTATATGCTATGGGAATTATCAGAGTTTTTTTGGCGGTTCCTGTACGAAATATTTGACACTTTATTTTTCCCAAAAAATAAATTCATTAAAACAAATTATAATTTTTATCTTTATAAGCGTTAACGAGCAATCGTTATGTCATATGTGATGTTTGAATTTTATGAGTATTCTAAGGTCCTTGGGAAAAATCCGCGCGCTTTTCCTCTTTTTTTTACACAAATCTTAAATCCAAAATCCCGATTCCCGAACGCGGAGGCCTTCCGCGAAAGGTTTCAACACTTACCCAAAAACCTGACTTGTCCTTTTTGCCACCACCAAAATCTATCGTTTAGTCTTTTAACAATCCATTTCTAGCGGAACTGGGATAAAAAAATTTAAGCACCGTACAATATTTATGTTTTTGGGGCATTTCATACAGGCCTTTTTTTTGGTGTTTTTTTTTGTCAAAAATTTGACAAAGATTCACCTTTTTGTTCTTTTGAGGCAAAAGAGGCCTCCGGAAAAAATATTCCCAGGTGGGGGCGCCGGTGGACACACTACATGTAGCAGGCAAAATATAAAAGTGCCATATATGAAGAGTTTTTGCCTATGAGCTCAGAAAGGATAAAATTATTTGCTCGCTTATATTTTTTTTATGGCATAATCAGCCTTAGAGGAAAAATGTAACCGGGTTCCCGGGTTCCTTAATCCCTCAAAATTACGGGGAAACGCCCGCATGGCGCAAGCTTAAGCGCCTTTTAGCAAGTGCAATGGCCCTTTCTCATGTCCCAACGGTGATTTTATAAGTGACTCAGAGCGCGACAACCCTTCCATGCATAACTGACCTGGTCAACCAGGTGGATCCTCAGGTGGCCCACCGCCTCCCGGACATCGGGAGGCTTGTAAGCTTGCCCCAGACCACCTATGCCCTCTTGAGCCTGCTCATGAGCGAGAACACCCAGGCCAAGGAGCTGGAGAAGGTGCTCTCCCAGGATCCGGCCCTGGCGGCCAAGGTCATTAGCCTCAGCAACTCAGCCTTCTATAATCTGGAACAGCCGGTCTCCTCCTTGGAGAGGGCCATCATGGTCATAGGCTTCAAGGAGCTGGAGTTCATGGCCATGGGCCTGGGGCTTTCCGAAACCTTCGACCTTAGCTCGGTTCCAGCCGATTTCGACGGAGAGGGGCTCTGGCTTCACTCGCTCTCGGTCTCCTTTATCGCCAGGGAGCTGGCCTTGCTCTCCAAGGCCGTGGAGCCCTCAGAGGCCATGATAACCGGTCTCCTCCACGAGCTGGGACTCATAATCCTGGTGTCCAAGTTTCCCGGGCAGTTCCAGCAGCTACTCGAGATGGTTAACGCCGGCATGTCCTTCTTTGACGCCGAGGAGGCCCTGGGCCTCAAGCACAACGTCATAGGCTACCTCCTGGCCCGCAATTGGAACCTCCCCACTATCTTCCAGGAGGGCATCCTCTACCACCACAAGCCCAAGGAGGCCCCGGAGCACAAGCGCATCGCCTCGGTGGTGGCCCTGGCCGACATCCTGGCCCACAAGGTGGGCTATCCCATACCCATGGAAAACCTGGACGTGGATCTGGGCTATACCCTGGCTATCTTGAAGCTAAGCGTGAACCAGCTCCAGGCCCTCATCACCAAGCTCATGGTGAGCATACCCGAGGCCCATCCCCTCTGGATCCAGATGATGCGCTCCGGAACCGTCAAAAACCGCGGCATCAGAAACAAGTTCCTCCACTTCCTAGAGGGCGGTGACCAACCCGCCCGCAAACGCTAAAACCCCCAAAGTCCCCCAAAAATCTTTAATATTACGCGTTTTCAGGCATTGGCTCCCTGAAAGGGGCTAATACTTTGTTTTTCTAAGCCCTTTGAGCATGGCTTACTGTATTGGTATGGATTAAATTTATGGATAAAGTTATGGATCAAGTTATGGAACAAGTCGCGGATCAAGTTATGGATAATGAAACTTACGTTCTCTACGCTGACGGCTCGGCCATCAACAACCCCGGACCCGCTGGATCCGGGGCGGTGCTCACCCGCGCCGGTGGGGAGGTGCTCTTCACCCTGTCCAGTTACCTAGGCTTTAACACCAACAACTACGCCGAGTACCACGGGCTAATCCTGGGCGCGGAGGAGGCCCTCAAGATGGGTGTCAAAAAAATTGACATCCGCATGGACTCCATGCTGGTGGTGAACCAGGTGAACGGCCGCTGGAAGATCAAGAGCCCGCACCTCAAGGAGCTGGCCAGGGCCTCCCAGGAGCTCCTAAGTAGGTTCCAGAGCTGGAGCCTTAGCTACATCCCCAGGGAGAAGAACTCCCTGGCCGATAGCGCGGCCAAGGAGGCCTCGGCCGCGGGGCTCGCGCCTTCCGTTTGATGGCTTAATTAAATAGCTCTTGTCCAATTTACGGCTCTTTTCTACAATGGAGCTTCCGGGTCGGCCGGGCGGTCGCTGGATCCGTAAGGGTCTGGAGGAAAGTCCGGGCTCCACATGGCACGGTGCTGGCTAACGGCCAGCGGGGGTGACCCCGGGCAAGCGCAACAGAGAGTAGACCGCCGGAGACTTTGGTCTCCGGCAAGGGTGAAAGGGTGAGGTAAGAGCTCACCGGCCGTCTGGGTGACCAGGCGGGCCAGGCATGCCCCACCGGGAGCAAGACCAAATAGGGGAACTATAAAGCCGCCTGCTTTGTTCCCGGGTAGGTCGCTGGAGCGCTGGAGTAATCCAGCGCCTAGATGAATGACCGCCAGGGGCCCACGCGCCCCCACAGAACCCGGCTTACAGGCTGACCCGGTTTTTTTTCTTACGGTGTCATAAGTGGAAAAAAATGATGCTGGAGCCATAATAAGCGCCGCCGGATTAGGGGAGCGTTTTGGGGGTGACACCCCCAAACAGCTCTTGCCCTTAAACGGCGACTCTGTCCTTGTGAGCGCCACCAGGCCCTTCCTTAGGCACCCGCTGGTGAAAGCCGTGGTGGTGGTGGTGCCCGTGGGGAAGCTCCCTCTATTTGAGGAGGCGCTTGCCAAAGATGCTCTAAACGCTAGCTCGCCCGCCACCCATTCCCATACTGATTCCCTTAACGCGCCTCTAGAATCAGAAGAGCCAAGAGGACTATTTAACAAGCTCACCCTGGTGGAGGGGGCCTCCACCCGCGGTGAGTCGGTTGTAAAGGGCCTTAGGGCCCTTCCCAGCTCTTTGGACTATGTTTTGATCCACGACGGCGTGAGGCCCTTTGTTAGCGAGGACGATATCACCCGGGTCTTGGACGCGGCCTTTAAATATGGCGCATCCGTCTTGGCGGCGCCAGTGACTGATACCCTAAAGAGGGGGAAAGATGGCCTAATAGTGGAGACCATCCCTAGGGAGGGCTTGTGGCTGGCCCAGACGCCCCAGGCCTTTGCGAGGGGCCTTCTGGAGTGGGCGTATAGGGAGTTTGAACCCAAGGGCGCGACAGACGAGAGTTCCCTGGTGGAGAGGCTGGGCGCCAAGGTGGCCCTGGTCACAGGTGATATCTCCAATATAAAGATAACCCACAGGAATGATATGTCCCTAGCCAAGGCCTTAGAGCTGGGTAAGAGGGAAATGGAGCGTCCGGGGGATAAGGTGCCGTTTAAAAAAGAAAGTGACAAACAGAGACTCTCAGTGGGCTCGGGCTGGGACTTCCACCGCTTTGTCCCGGGTAAGGAGCTCTATCTGGGCTGCGTGCGCTTTGGGGGCGAGATGGGCCTCCTTGGCCACTCCGACGCGGACGTACTCACCCACGCCCTCATAGACGCCCTCCTGGGGGGAGCCGCCTTAGGTGACATTGGCGAGCATTTTCCGGATAGTAACCCGGAATATAAGGACGCCTCCGGAGAGAGGCTCCTTAAGGCCACCATGGAGCTCTTGAGACCAAGCTACTCGGTCGTGAACGTGGACATCACCTTGATTGGCGAAAGGCCCAAGGTGTCCATAAGGCGCGA
>JAITJT010000168.1 GCA_031278795.1 Deltaproteobacteria bacterium
GCAGCGCGGATTCCCTGCCAATAAACTTCGTTCTAACGATGATTCTTCTTTTCCAGTAAATAGCCAAGAGCTTGAGTTCCCTAAGCTGGAAGTGCCTAAGCTAAAATCCCCTCGCCCTCGGAAAGATTGAATTTTCCTCACAAAGAGATTTTCTGGAGATTTTCTGGAGATTTTCTGGGGATTTTCCGGGATTTTGCCGGGGGCGGGCCGGATTTATCTTGGACTTGGCTCTAAGTTAAGGCCTTGTCTTAGCGCACAAAACATAAAAGACACAAAAGACACAAAAGTCATACGGCGCGCGCAAGCCACACAAGTCAAACAGGAAACACAAGACAAAAAAAAACACGACAAACCTAAAGTGGGCATTGTCCGAGGGCCAAGGCTCATTTAAGGGTTTTACCGCGCTCTTTAAAGAATTTTTTTAGTTTAGGGAGGGGTTGAAAAATTATGAGGGGTGCTTTCCGAGAGAGGGGCAGTCATGGGGCCCTGCTTTCGCAGGGCCCCAGACATCTACCAGTCGTTTAGAGGAAAGAGGTGGAAAAGGTGAGATTTGTTACCGCCAGGGTGGTTATGCGTTGACAGAGTCAACAGTTGGGCGGGATGATTAGGCAGAAGTGGGTGAGCTTGGTAGATTGGGTTTCCCCGTGCCTGTCCCTGGCTCCAGTTGACTAGCTAATGTAGCAAAAGAGATGCCAAGTTTGAAAATTGGGGCGGGGATTCACTTTCCCTAAGCTCCCAAGACCAATCTATCCGCTCTTAGAATCCAGCTTAACGGCTTGAATACGCAATCTGAGGGATTGAAATTTTTTTCTCCAAAGATAGGGCGCGCTCTTGGAAGAGGCTTCCTGACCCAAGCTTCCCAAAAAAGCTAGAGTAAAAATTACCCTAGGGGTTGGTACAAAGTTGCCACCTGCGAGAACATAGTTGGCGCCAACAGTAAAAAAGCCACCCCGGAGTTTTCCAGGGTGGCGCTACTACCAACAAACAAAGGAGTTTGAAAATGAAATGTGAAACATGTCTTTGAAATAAGGAATAGCGGAAGCCTGTGTCAAACTTCCGTATCCCAGAATCACAAACGACATGGGAACCTGCCGCGGTATTTTGGGAGTATATTGAGGGACTGGAAATTCACCGCCAGGAAAGGTGTGTGGGACTGAGAATGTGGACAAATTAGGTGTGCTGAACGGAGATGTTAAGGATTTGCGGCAGAGACAGGTGCTGATCCTAGTCTGTAGATGTGCCTGGCTTCCAGCTGTAGACGTACAAAGCAGATATTGTGCCAAAGCCTTGATTTCAAGCATATGTGAAATAATCCCTTGATAATATTAGTTATTTTTAAAAATGACTGTTTAGTTTTATGAAAATTTACTGAAATAAATTGACATTTTTGTATACTTCTTCCCTTTCATGGGTAAACTTTACCCTCTTTCGGTAGTTTTCTTTGCCTAACTTTTTAGAAGGACCTCAACGTCGAAAAAAAATTCTCTAAATCGATAAAATTCGTAAAAATTCGTTAAAATTTGCTCGAGCTTCACTTTTTTTAGTTGCTACGCCATTATCTCCCCCTTACCTCTCCCCATCTCTCTCCCGGGCTCATCCATGCCCAGAAAATTTTCTCAAACTTCCCCATATTTCGAGGCTTGCTAACTTCGCGTTAACCCTTTGTCCCTAGGCTAAACAAAATAGCTAGTTTGGGGGCATAAGCCCTTTCCCCTTAAAAAAAATCTTTTCCTGTTGAGAGAAATAATCAAGAAAAATACAGTGTTTTTCCTACCCTAAAAAATAATACTATCATTTTACGGTAAAAAATATTTTTAAAAAAACTATTGCAATTGAGATTCAGTTAAAGTAACATGCATCCCAGGTTGACGCCTTAGATTTCTCTAAAACAGCCTCCCACCTGTAGCAAGCGATCTATGCGTCAACCGCACCGGGACTGGGCCGGAGCGCGGATATCCTGGCTTTCCAAGCTTCGGCCCTTTCTTTTTAAGCCCAACCTAAACCAAAAACTCCCCTTTTCAGCCCATCTTTCCCCTCCCCGCCTTATGATCTTTAGCGCTTAACAATCCCAGAACCCCAAAAACTCCTCTTTTTTCTAACACCCTTTGGAAAAATTCCACCCAAGATGTAAGATACTCTGTCCTTCCCTTTCCAAATCTTGGATTTAGGCTAGCTGCCACCTTGTGCTAGTACTGGTCTAAGGTTTTTTTCGCGCTCGTTTTGTAATATGATGAGCTTGATAAACAGAGAGCTTTTTTCAACTTTCATTTGAATTTTCCGCTCTTCCGCATAATATTGTTGATGCGGCGCTATAATTTTTTTTATCTTTTGTTTAGGTCATAACTCTTTGATAATATGAAGATAGCTAAAAAGCCCTCTTTTTCGCTCTTTTGTTTTCGCTCTTTTGCATTCACTTTAACCTTATCAGCACGGATTTGTGCTTAGGAATTAGTTCCACTAACACAAATCATTTCACCTAAAACCCTTTCTACTTCTCCAAATTCCTGGAAAAAGCCGTCTCTTTAAGGGCTTTCGCGCGAATTAGCTTGAAGGTAAGGTACCCAGATTTTCCAAATTTTGTTTCCGGAGGCCCTATGCGCTGCCCCAAATGCGGATACAACAGCTTCGACTCCAACTCCATTTGCCCCCACTGCAAGAAGGATCTAAACCCCACCAAGAGGCTCTTGTCCCTAACCGAGCCCACGCCCGGGGACTTTGACTTCTTCCAAATATACGCCGGAGGCGACACCGGGACCTACGCCCCGGAAGCTGAGCCCCAGGATCAAGATGCCTTGGAGGCCGCTCCCTATGACATTGAGGATATCCAGATAGACCCCCTAGACGCCGAGGCCGCCTCCCAGGCCCAGCCCACCTTGGATGTTACGCCCGATAGCCCCATCCCCACCTATAGCCCGGGGCCCATGCCTTTAGCGCCCAGCGCCCCGCAGGCGCCTCTGGCTCCACCCAATCTGGCGGCTGAGCCTCCCGCGCCCTTCAGTCCTCCGCCTCCCAGCTTCCAGCCACCGGCTCCCCTCAGTCCACCACCGCCTCCGCCCAGCTTCGCGCCTCCCCCTTCTTTGCCTCCGGAGCCCCCCAGCTCAGCACCCATGCCTCCAAAAGAAGCTCCACATGCACAAGCTCCACAGGGAGAGGCTCCGCAAGACCTGGACGTCCTAGATGCCCAGCTGGAAATACCAGACGAGGAATCCCTGGAGCCCACGCTGGACGTGGCTCCCATCCTATCCAAGCCCGAGCCGCCCCGAGCGGCGCCTAAGCCTCTTTTGGACATCCCTCAAAAGAGCGAGGCCGAGCCCAAGTTCCCGCCGGCACCTAGCTTAGATACCGAGCCCGCGCCCGCTGATGAGCACCTGGACGTCTCCCACCTCTTTGAGGATGCCTCCGTGGACCAGCCTCCCCCGCCACCTCTTCCGGACTCCGTGACCAAGGCCGTAGAACCACCCCAGGACGAGGACTCCATCATGGATGTACAGCTGGTGGAAGACGCCCCTACAGCGCCAGCGCCCTTGAAGGCGGCGCCCGCTCCCATGTTTGAGCCAGATCCAGAAGACGCCCCGCCCAAGCCCTTCCTTCCCTCCTTGGACATGGACGAGCCTCCGGAGCCCTTCGTAATCCCCCAGGAGAGCCTCAAGGAAGACGTTCCGGAAGCGCCCCAGGCTCAAGCCCCAGCGGCACCAGATGCCCTAGACGACATGCTGGATGACGACGACCTACACGCCCACGACCTGGGCGAACACAGCCTAAACGAGCACGACCTGGGATCCTTGGATCAAGAAGGGGATCAGCTGGCCGTGGACGGCACGGAGTTCGCGGACGTGGACAAGCTCCTAGACGACTTGGACGACGAGGAGTAGTTAGCCCTAGATATTCTGGAATCTTGCGTGCGTACGTATGTATTTCTTATGAGGCTAAAACGTTTCGTATATGCTATATTCTTAGTATATGCCATGTTTATCATAATAGCCCAAAGGCTATCATATAAGCTATGCTCTTTCATATAAGCTATAGTATTTTATAGTTTGCCATACAATTTACTACTACATAAGGATTAAACCTTGGCCTTTGATTTCAGTAAAACACTCTCCCCCCGCGAGCGTCTTATATTTCCTCTGGATCTGCCGGATAGAACTCTGGCTCTTAAATACCTTAAGCTATTAAAGAACGCCGTGGGCTTTTTTAAGGTGGGCCTGGAGCTCTTTACCGCCGAGGGGCCTGATTTCGTGAAAGCCATGAGGGACACGGCCCCGGACGCCGGGCTGTTTCTGGATCTAAAGTTCCACGACATCCCCCGTACCGTAGGAAGAGCCGTTAAAAGTGTCATGAGGCTAGCGCCGGATCTCTTAACCGTGCACGCCCAGGGGGGGAAGGCTATGCTCAAAGAGGCGCTGGATAACGCGGGCGGTGCCCGCGTTCTGGCGGTAACGCTTCTTACCAGCATCAATCCAAATGATATCGTGGGAATCAAAGATGAGCTTAAAACCGAAGGGAAGTACCCACTGCTTCTAGCTAAAAGCGCCTATGACTCCGGAGTGCGGGGGATAGTATGCTCACCTAGGGAGCTTTCCGCCATGAGGGAGAGCTTGGGGAAGGACTGTCTCCTAGTGACCCCTGGCATACGCCCCAGATGGGCTGAGGTGGAAAGTGACGACCAGGAAAGAACTGGAAGCCCACAAGAGGCTATCCGGAAGGGGGCGAACCTCTTGGTGGTGGGAAGGCCCATAAGGGACCATAGAGATCCTCTGGAGGCCGCGAGGCTCACGGAGGAAGAGATTTCTTTGGCGGTCTCCTAAAGCTTCTTGGGGAATTAGGTATTTCCCTTAGGTGAGTCTTCCCTTTTGAGCGTCTTTGGGCTAATCTCACTGGACCTAAGAGATCCTTTAAGGAGCCCACCTTCGTTTTTATGCTTCCCTTTCCCAAAGATATCCTCCTCTCCCTGGAGCACCCCAGCCGCTATCTGGGTACCGAGATAAACGCTGTGCCCAACAAGGTGCCGGACTCCAAAGGCAGGCTCTTAAGAGTGGCCCTCTGCTTTCCGGACGTCTACGAGATAGCCCACTCCCACCTTGGCCACAAGATTATCTACGGCCTCCTAAACAAAACTCCTGGCTATAGCTGCGAGCGGGTCTACGCCCCTTGGGTGGATCTGGAGCGATACCTTAGAGACAATAGAATCCCCCTAGCCAGCTTGGAAAGCGGCATCCCCTTAAGTGAGTTTCACCTCTTGGGTTTTTCCCTGCAGTATGAGCTGGGATACACCAATATACTCAACATGCTGGATCTTGGTAGGGTACCCCTTAGAGCAGAGGAGCGCCTAAATCTCTTTCCCCTGGTCGCGGCCGGTGGCCCGGGGGCTTCCAACCCGGAGCCCATGGCGGATTTCTTTGACCTCTTCTTTTTAGGTGACGCTGAGGCCAATATCTTATCCGACTACGGCCTCATCAAAGAGGCCGTCTTTGGCGCTATGGATAAAAAAGAGCTCTTCCGTGAGCTAGGAAGTCGGATAGGCATCTATGTTCCCTCTCTTTTTAAGGCGCATTATAGTACTACTTGCGGAGAGGACTACCCCGCCTTCAGAGGGATAGAAAGCCCGAACGCCACCCCCTTTCCCAAAGCCGCCAAGGTACAAAGCTTAAGTGAGAGCTACTTCCCAGAGTGCCAGATAGTCCCTTTCGCCAAACCCGTGCACGATAGGGTGGCGGTGGAAATCGCCAGGGGCTGCAGCCGGGGCTGCCGTTTCTGTCAGGCGGGTTATTTGTACCGTCCCGTTAGGGAGAGATCCAAGGACAAGGTGCTCGCGCTAATAAGCGCGAACCTTAACTCAACCGGCCACGAGGAGGCGGCCTTCCTGGCCCTGTCAGCGGGGGATCACAGCCAGATAGCCTCTTTGGTTAGTAACTTCATGGATAGTCATGAGGGAGAGAGAGTATCACTCTCTCTCCCCTCACTGAGGGTGCGCTCCATAAGCGAGAGCCTGGCCAGTGACATCCTGAGGGTCAGAAAGACCGGCTTCACCATGGCCCCCGAGGCTGGAACAGCTAGGCTAAGGGCCGTCATAAACAAGGACTTAACCGAAGAGGACCTCTTCCACGCGGTGGAGCTCTCCCGCCAGCTGGGCTGGAGAACCCTTAAACTTTATTTCATGTGCGGTCTTCCCACCGAGACGGAGGAGGACTTACTAGCTATCGCCTCCATCAGCCAAAGGCTCAACCGCGCCTCCAAAGGATCCTTAAACGTGGGCCTCGCCCACTTTACCCCCAAACCCCACACGCCTTTCCAGTGGCACCCGGGCTCAAGCTTAGATGAGATAAAGTACAGGCTCAATTTGGTGAAGGAGCACGGCCTGGAGAGGCGCATAAAGATTAAGTACCAGGACCCCGGGGCCTCCCTAGTGGAGGCCCTCATCTCCCGGGGCGACAGGCGTATGGGAAAGATAATCCAAGAGGTCTTCCAAAGGGGCGCGCGCTTCGAGGCCTGGAACGACCGCTTCGTCCTAAAACTCTGGATGGACGCCCTAGATAGCCACAAGATTCCCCTCTATAGCCTCCTCCACGCCCACAGCCCCCACTCGCCCCTCCCTTGGGACCATATATCCTACGGCGTGGACAAGGCCTTTCTCCTAAATGAGCTAAAGCTGGCCCTGGAGGCTAAAACCTCTCCGGACTGCCGGGAGCTAGGCTGCCTGGGCTGCGGGGTCTGCGCTGAAGGGGTAAAAATAGACCTGGCAGAGCCTCTAATCAAAGAGGAAGAGAGAGCTAATAATAAATCCCTCTCCCCCTCTCCAAAGGGCTCCATAGGCGAAAGCCAAGAGAAGAAAGATACAAAAAAGTCTAACAAGACCCCTCAGCAGGGCCCCAGGGGCTATAGCTATCTAGCTAGCTTCCAAAAGATTGGGCCAGCCATATATCTAGGGCACCTGGAGCTCATGGAAAGCATGAAGAGGGCCTTCCGGAGGGCCGGACTCAAGCTGGTCCACTCCCAGGGCTTCCACCCCCAGCCCAAGCTCTCCTTCCTAACGGCCCTTCCCTTGGGGGTGGAGAGCCTGGATGAGCCGCTCATCTTTACCCTCATAGAGCCCTCTGAGGCCTCTAGCATCATGGAGGGCATGAGCTTTCCGGAGGGGATTAACTTCACCAAGGTGGAGCCCCTCCCCCCGGGTAAGGGGAAACCCTCCCTCAAAGGGGCGAGCTGGGAGTTCACAAACCCTACCCCGGTGTTTAGTAAAACGCCGGACCTTGCTCTTACCCTAAACTACCAAGACAAGAGGGGCCGGGACCGCTGCTTCCTACTAACGGACTTTGTGGAGAACCTTACTATCCACTCCCAAACAAAAGTCACCTTGGACATCCTCTTCAAGGAATCCGGTAACCCTAGCCCCACTAAGACCGTTGCGGCCCTTTTTGCCCTAAATGATGAAACACAACTGGAAGGACGAAAGATTCAGACCCTACTTTTTTAGTTATAGCTAAAAAATCTAAGTGTTTGGAGAGATAAAAGACCGAAAAGTTTGGAAAGACAAAAGATCTTAGTGTTGGGAATGCCTTGAGCCTCTCCCTCAAAGGCCTAACGCGGGCTATTATGGAGTTTTTTAGTTATAGCTAAATAATCTAAAGGTTTAGCTTTAGTGTTTAGCTTTAGTGTTTAGCTTTAGTGTTTAGCTAAGGGCTTAACTGGGGCTTTAGCTGAGCTTAACACCGAAAGATTCCCCAAGCTAATAATTATTTGCAACAGCGCCCCTTTTTTTAGTTCTGGAAAAGAGCCAGCAAAAGCTCCAGCAAAAGAGCCAGCAAAAGCTCCAAAAAAAGAGCCCTTCCCCCTGCGGCTATAGCCATATTTTTTAGATATAGCTAAAAAACTCTAGAATTTAGAGCGCTTGAAATCTCCCCCCTAAGGGGAATTTTAGCTTAAGCTTGGGGCTTAAGAAAAAGGCCCGGATATTGCTCCCTTGACAGCTGGTGCCGTTTTCTTTAGGCTCTAAGTCGCTAGTCAAGCGTTAGCGCAAGCAAAGCCAAAACAAAAAATACTTTTAATGGATCCTAGCGCGGAAAGCGCGCTTTTAAGGCCACTCACCAAGCACTAGCTTCTTAAGGCTCTTTGACACCCTTAACCCTTACGAGATTTAGCCCATGAACTCTGAACTCCTCATAAACTTCCGCTCCTATGAGACCCGGGTCGCCCTGGTGGAAAACGGCGAGCTGGTGGAGTTCCAGATGGAGAGGGGCGCCAGAGGGGCTGGAATCTTGGGGAATATTTACAAGGGAAGGGTCTTGAGGATACTCCCCGGGCTCCAGGCGGCTTTCGTGGACATAGGGCTCGACAAGGCGGCCTTCCTGTATGTGGATGACATATCGTGCCCGGAGAGGGAGTTCTCCAGGCTCCTAGGCAGAGACGAGATGTCCCAAGACCAAGGAGTTACGGATGCGGAGGCCCAGGTGGCCAAGGAGGAGTACCCCAAGGTGCCCATTGAGTCCCTCCTAAAGGAGGGAGAGGAGCTTTTGGTTCAGGTATCCAAAGAGCCCATAGGACAAAAGGGCGCCAGGGTAACCACCCTCATCTCCATCGCCGGTAGGCGATTGGTGCTCATGCCCATGGTCTCGCACTTGGGTATTTCCAGGCGCATTGAAGACGAGGAGGAAAGGAGAAGGCTAAGGGACTTTTTAGACGGAAACGCCTCGGGTTTTGGACTCATCGCGAGGACCGCCGCGGAAGGGGCCACGGAGTTTGAGATAAGCGCTGAGGCAAGCTTTTTAAGCCAGCTCTGGAACCAAATCTCTGAGGAGGAGCAGCGCCTGCAGGCGCCCAGCCTAGTGCACCAGGACCTGGACGCCACCCTTAAGGCCGTTAGGGATATCTTCACCGACCAGGTTAGCTCGCTAATCATTGACGACAGGGCCCAATATGAAAAGGTAAAGGGCTTTTTAGCCTCATTTGCCCCAGGGCTACTTCCAGCGCTCTCCCTCTATAGCGGAACCGAGCCCCTCTTCCACCACTACAACATAGAGACGGATCTCTTAAGGGCCCTAAACAAGAAGGTCTGGCTAAAGAGCGGCGGCTACGTGGTCATTGACTCCACCGAGGCCTTGACGGTGATAGACGTAAACACCGGCCGCTACGTGGGTAGGCACAACCTGGAAGAGACAATACTTAAGACCAATTTGGAGGCCGCGAGGGAGATAGCTTACCAGTTACGCCTCAGGAACATTGGGGGTATAATAGTAATCGATTTTATTGACATGGAAAAGGAGGTCAACCGGGAGAGGGTATTTCTCCAGCTCCAGGAGCTCCTCCGCCGGGACAAGGGGAAGACCAAGGTCCTCCCCATGAGCGAATTGGGTCTTATCGAGATGACCAGGAAGCGCACCCGGGAAAACATTGACCGCCTCCTAAGGGAGCCCTGCTTCTACTGCCAGGGCCAAGGCTTCCTTTTGTCCGGGGCCTCTGTTTGCCATCAGGCCTTCAGGGAACTGGAGCTGGCCGCCTCTGATTACCCGGGCCAGCCTCTCACCCTCAAGGTGCACAGAAGCATCCACGACCTCATATTAGACGAGGGTTCCACCGAGTTGGACGAGTTGGAGAAGCGCCTGGGCTGCCCCATCAGCGTCAAGGCCGACGACCAGATGCACGTGGAGGCCTACCAGGTGGAGACGCCCCACCAGAGCGAGCCAGACTGGAGGCGCCTGCCGGAGGGCGGAAGCTGAGGGCTTCCTAACTCACATAAAAGGAGCAAATCTTCCATGACTGAGATTGATTATGAAATGGCCAACATCAGGCTCTTGAAGTCCTTGTTCATGCCCAACCCCAAATACAACCCCCAGACCGGGGCCGCCCTGGAGAAGGGAACCGAGATTAGCCTCTCCATCAAAAACTCCGGCGACTTCAACGAGACAGGTGACACGGCCCACTTTAGCCAGGAGTTCAAGATAGAGAGCTCCTCTTTCATGCCCTTCACCCTGGAGGTAGTATTCGCGGCGGTCTTTAAGACCGCCGCGCCCATCCCCAAGAATAAGCAGGCCGCCTACATCAGCTCCAACTTCCCCCAGCAGGTATTCCCCTACCTCAGGGAATACGTCTCCACCATCACGGTGCGGGCGGGCTTTCCGCCCGTAGTGCTGCACATGGACTACAGACCCAAAACCGGAAAAAAGGAGCCAGTGGAGACCACGAGTGTCCCCAGGCCGGTGGTCAAGTGGATACACTAGACCTCTACCACGCCCTCTACCAGTTTCTGGGCTCCCTGGCGTCCATTCCCCTCTTGGGCTACTGGACCATCAAGGGACGTTTCGGCACGCGCTGGTCCGACCGTTTGGGCTTCACCGTGGCGGGCGGAAAGAATCCCCTGTGGATTCACGCTGTCTCCGTGGGTGAGACCGGCTCGGCCATCGCTGTAATTAAAGAACTTAACACCTTAAAACCCGGCCTCAACTACGTCCTATCCGTTTCCACCCCCTTGGGTCTTTCCTACGCCAAAGACGCCCTTAAAAAAGAAGGTTTGGAGAACGTGGGCCTACTCGCCCCGCCCATAGACGTCTGGGGCGCGCCTTCTAGGGCGCTTAAGCGCATAGACCCACTGGCCCTCATAATAATTGAGACCGAGCTCTGGCCGGGTCTCATCTACAAGTGCCAAAAGATGGAGATACCCGTCTTAATAGCCGCCGGAAGGATTAGCCAGAGGTCTCTCTCCCGCTACAAGCTAGTGAAACACATCTTTGGGGAGCTCCTCAAAAAGATAGACCTCATAGCCGCCACCACAAAGGAGGACAGGCAGAGGTTCATTGACCTGGGCGCCTCCCCGGAGCGGGTGCTCTCCTTGGGGAATCCCAAGTTCGACAAGTTAATCGCCCTCTCCCAAAACAGTACCTATACCCCATCGTCCCTCACAGCGCCTTTTTTAGTCATTGCTGGCTCCACGCACCCGGGGGAAGAGGAGATAATCCTACAGGCGCTAATTAAGCTGAGGCTCCATAGGGCCCTTAGTAAAGAGCCAGTGGATAAGGGCCGGATAAAGCTCATACTGGTTCCCAGGCACATTGGCCGGGCGCCGGAGATCCTCCAACTCGCCCTAAAAAACGGGTTTAAGGCAAAGATCCTAAGCGATCCCAATTTCGACAGAGACGAGCTTCCGGAAGTAAGTGTGGTAAACGTCTTGGGGCGCTTGATGGAGTTCTACGCGAAGGCGGATCTGGCCCTGGTGGGTGGGAGTTTCGTTTCCGGCCAAGGCCACAATCCCCTGGAACCCGCGGCCCTGGGCCGCGCCGTGGTCATAGGCCCCAACATGTCCAGTTTCAGCGAGCAGGCCAGGTTCCTCATGGACAACCTCGGCTGCAAGATGGTGCTTCCGGTTAACCTCAACTCGGTTCTCCAGCACTTCCTGGATATCCCCTCCGTCGCCAGAAACTTTGGCTACAACGGCAGGAAGGCCATCTCCTCGTTAAAGCCCGCGGCGCCCGCCATCTCCAAAAAGATAGTGGAGACCCTTACGGAGAAGGGGAAGCTCTAGCCACCTTGTCTTAGAGGCTAAAAAAGAACACTAGTATCTAAATATATTAGGGAGTTTTTATGAACGGCGGAACTATCCGATATCTAACTAAATTAGAGCGAGTATACGGCTTTTTTCAACCTAACTCGGGTGCTAATGGAAGTTCCAAAGAAAAAGATTCCCAAAATGAGATATCCTTAGGAATAGTCATAGACAAGGAAAAGCATATCTTCCACAACCCAGTAAAAGGCTATTTTATTTTTGATCCAGTTAAAGGCTTTGTTAACGATCCCTCTCTTTTAAGATCGTATCTTCGAAAAATGTCGCCACCGGGAACCTTCGATTTCGACCTGGACTGGATATATCACGACATCCTCTTGGAAACTGGATACTTACGCGTCATAAAAAAAGCCTTCCCGGATATGTACGACTCTATTATAGCCTTAATGTCTTTCAAACTATTGTGGATTGGCACAAATGAGGAAGAGGCGACTTTAACATACAATGCATCATACACGAAATTAATGAATCCAGAGGTAAAACTTACCCAATCCTCCCTTGATAAGATATTGCGCTCCTTAGGTACAGATGAGGCGTGGGAAAGATTTACTAAACTTAACTTAAAATACGTATCCAAGAGACAGATGCCAAAAGCTCCTGTTATTGTAGGATGCGATTATACTAAAAATTGCGATACAGAAACCCCAAAACCAACAAAGAACCAAGGGGGCGCTTTAGCTAAAGACCCGTTGTTCATCTTGGTAACCGATCAAGCCACTGGCAAGCTAATTTATTTCAGGCTCACTTTGGGAAATATAAAGCACGCAAACGTTATAAAAGAAGCCATTGATGAAATTGAATCTTTTAAAATACCCATAGATGACATACTATTGGATATCTCGTATTTTTCCCCCGAATTCTTAAAAAACTTGCCTGAGTTCCAAATACCAGAGAAATTCAATATACCAGGGAAATACTCTGACCAAGTTGAGGGAAGTAAGCATAATGTTTGGAAGATGTTTCACTTACCAAATACATTTGACCCGTCAAACACCCTGCGGTTTTTAAAAGAAGACTTTTTATCTCTCTCGTCAAAGCCACGCAAAATAAAGGGGGATTTCAATGTGTTCTTTGTTGAAGACGACGGAAAAGGTGAATTTTCCGCCCCGAAAACTTTTCAACATTCGGATAAAACATCTAACCCTAAAGTTAATGATAATGATCAATTGCCAGAACCCAAAACTTTTATTCTGGGGTCATACGCCGATTTAACTACTACCAATGTTTCTTGTCTCTTTTACGCCAGGGAAGCGGTCGCTCAATTTTTATACTTAAGCGATAAAGTCTCTGGCATCCCTAAAGATAAGCCTCTTACTGGAGCAAGGTTAAAAGGGAATTTGCTTTTGTCTTTTCTGACCTTTTCCGCGCTCGACGTAATTAACGATTACATGCAAAAACTTAAAAACGAAATCTTAAAAAAATTCGAATGATTTTTGCCTCACATACCCCTTATTTTTAGTACTTTACGCGCTTCCCTCAGGCTAAGCCCTCAAGCATCTTAATTTTTACCTAAAATTAGGGACTTCCATCCCAGAGTCTGGCAAAGGCCCCCGGAGATATTCATGACGCTTAGGATTAGCGCAGGTAAAAAAAGGGGCCTCAAGCTCCACCTCCCCGGGGACCCCTCCGTGCGGCCGACGCAGTCCAAGGTCCGGGAGGCTATCTTCTCCATGCTCTATGAGGTGAGCCCGGAGGCGAAGGTTCTCGATCTCTACGCGGGAAGCGGGGCCATGGGCCTGGAAGCCGTGAGCCGGGGCGCCAAATCGGCCGTTTTCGTGGACAACTCGGAAGATGCCATGAAGACCATCACTAAAAACATGGCCCTCTTTGGGGAGTGCGAACTTAGCGTAGTGCGCGCGGAGCTACCCAAGGAGTGCTTCAGCTTGGCCTTTTACGGCCCCTTCGACCTCATATTCATGGATCCCCCCTATGGGGACGGCTTGACGGCCGGAGAGAACCTCAATCAGATGACTAGTTTCGCCCTCGCCGCGGAGGGAGCCCTATGTGTCTGGGAGATGAGCGCCTCCACCCTCAAAACCCTAGATGATAAAATCTTTTCAGGCTGGGAATTAACTAAAAAGCGCGCCTGGGGAGAAAAAGGAGCGGCTTTTTTTAGCTACGCGCCGTAAGTACAAACCATAGATATAAGCCCTAAGGCCAATGGTTTACGCAAATCCTTGGCCTTTTTATTTTTCCCCAAGCATTAAAAGCCTTAAAGCTCACATCCTTCCAGAGAAGCGACATTTTCCTAAAAGAATTATCCCTTCCCTCTTCCCCAAAAGACACCTCCCCCCTTCCAAAAATCAAGCACTTCCCCCCTCCTATACCCAGAAAAAAAAATATTTTTATTGCATTTCATTTAAACTTTCTCCAAAAGCTAGACAGAGCTTGAAAAACAGTATGAAAAAAAATATTTTGAGACTTTCTGGTAAATTCTTGAAAGTTTCTGTGAGTTTTTGTTACTCTTTGGGGAAAAATGCAAATAAATGAAAAATCTTGCAAGTTTTTGGGAGTTTAACACAAAAATACGAAAATTTTTGCAAGATGCGCGCGCTTTATCTAATTTGACATATATAGCTGAGGGCATTATCATGACCTAAGTTTCAAGGGATTTTGATTTTTTTAATTTTAATTTTCTTGAAACTTCACTCAAAAAAACCGTAATGCACATCATGCTTTTTTTTTGAGATCTAGCGGACGCTTCAAGGTGGAAGGCCCAAGCTTAGCATGACGCTTAGTTTATACCCTTCCCAAAGTAATTCATAGGCAAACAGGAAAGAGAACTCTCAAGTCCTCTAACCTCTTCAATCTTTTTGGGATTTAAGGTGATTTATGACCCAACTCAAGACAATTACAGCTGACATGCTCGGTTCTGACTTTGAAAATATCTCGACACCTTTGAGAAAAATTTTCAGAGCCTCTCTAAAGGATAACTACAAGGATTCAAAAAGCGCGGACACATATCTTTCCCAGCTTGGCCTGACCGACAACGGCAAGCCCTTCAAAGGCATGATTATCGAGCCCCTGGCCCAGAACATAGTCTCCCCCATGTACATGACCTCGCCTTTGGATGCCTTCGAGTTCAGGAAGAAGAACTGCCGCAGGGACAAACTGAAGGTAGCGCTCGTGTTCCTGGAGATGAAGTACAGACCCGAGAGCAGGCTCAAGCACCTCTCCTGCATAAATGAGGTCTTGCGCATCTACGGCGATGAAATAAGCCAAGATGATATCCACCTGGTCATCATCTACGGCCCGGAGGTGAAGACGAACGAGGTGCCCTGATGCCTAATTGCAAAAGGTGGAATTGGGTATTGTAAATATAATTAGGCCAAAATAAAGCGCCCAGGGCAAGGGGATCTTCCTTGACTGGGCGCTTTTTTAAAATACACTGATGTTCTACTTAATTTCTAAATCTTGGCGTCCGCGTGTTTATTAAGCCCCCCGAGTGAGGCGCAAAAGGCGCTCTAAAATTACAAATATCGTCTCTTTAAAAAAAGGATGCTGGATGCCTTACATACTAGTCATTTTCAAAAATTATCCGAGAATCGTAGTTAACATCTATGGGACCATTTTCTAGGTAATAGACAAAAATGTCCGACATCAGCTGATCGGTACTCTTCCACGACATGTCCTTGAAGATCTCGAAACCGTCTCCACCCTTGGCCAAAAAATCCAAGGTGATTATGTTGTACACGGCCCTTTGATCCAGGGGTAGCCACTTGGAACCAGACTCGACCAGAACCTCTTTTAGGGTGTATGCGCCCGGTTGGCCCTTGTAGGTCACCTTGAGACCCGCCACCTGGAGGAAGCCTCCCCCTGAGCCCTGGGTCTGGCGATCCACCGAGTTTTGCAAAACCTTCCATAAGTCGGAACCGGAGATCCTACCTTTGTAGGCGTAATCCTCATAGGGAAAGGAGGAGAGCACGTCTCCTATGGAGATATCACCGGCCGGAAGGGGATTGCGTATGGATCCAGCGTTAATTAGGGCGATTTGGGATTCCTTGGAGTAGGACAAGAAAGACGAGGCGATGGCGTCCCCGGTGCGGCACTCCACCTTGCGGCAGGAATAGCGGTCCGCCTCCAGGGTGCTTTCACCGGGACTTGCGCTAATGCGGCCGACTTTTTCCTCCATGAGGCTGTGGATGGGTAGTGAGAGCTCTTCTAAATAGGCGCTCATTTGGGGATCCGCCGGAGGGGCCTTTAGCCTGGAGAGGGCTTTGTCATTAAGAAGCATGGGTAGCCCTGACCACTTGATGACCTTTCCTTGGGCGTCAAAATCCACGCTTAGGAGTCCCAGATAGGATCCGCGGGACCCGGCAGTCACCACCAGTACCGGATCGCCTGTGGGGGACTTAATCATAATGGGGTAGGGTCCGTCCGCCCCTTTAAAGTCACCCAAAAGACTGTGGCTGTGCCCACCCACAATTACGTCTACGTTACTAACCTGGGCCGCTAGCTCCATGTCCACGTTAAGCCCACTGTGGGTGAGCGCAACTATTATGTCCACTCCAAGGTCACTTAGCTCTTTGGCATAGGCTGCGAGTGTCTCCCTTTCATTTTTTAGCTCAAAGGGAACCTTCTTGGAAGAACCCGTCGCCAGTGGCCCGTAGGACTCGGTGCTGGACGTGGTGAGCCCGATGATTCCCACCTTGCGGCCCTTGATCTCCACAACGGCGTAGGGGGCCAGTTTGGGGATTTTAATCTTGGGGTCTTTGATTACCAAATTGGCGGAGATTACCTGGGCCTGGAGGCTATCCACCAGCTTTTTGAAGGTCAATAGCCCGTCGTCGAACTCGTGGTTACCAGGCACGAAAAACTGATAGCCCTCTAGATTCATAATACCCACGGTCGCGGCCTCTTTGTGCACCCGCCAATAAAGGGTTCCCAGGAACTGGTCACCCGCGTCCATAACCAGCGCGTCCGGATATTTCGCTTTAAGGGCCCTTATGGCCCTTTCCAGGCGCAGGGCGCCTCCAGTTCCATCAGGGCAGATGGACTGGTAGCAGATTTTGCCGTCCTGTGTGTAACCACCGTAGCTTCCGTGCACGTCGTTGGTGTGGATGAAGGTCAAGGGAAAACCCTCCACCCTCGCGGGCCCAGCTGCCTGGCTTAGGTCACTAAGTCCCATAACCAATACCGCGGCCGCCCAGAACGCGCACACGGCCAGAAAGATTGGCCTTGGACACAAGCTAGAAAGTTTTGCGAAAGTGAGATGGTTTCCGCCTTTTGTATGCTTTCGGAAAAAAGAAGCCATGGTTAACCTCTGATAAGACCCCTAAGCGTAAAATCAAGTTTTACTCATGAGCCTTTTGTGGTGAATTTAGAATTTACCAAGGATTTTATCATCTTTCCCCATTATTCTACAAGCCCGCAAACATAGCTGCAGAGGGACTCTTGCTAGCTAAGGCTTTTAAGCCTAGCGCTAAAGAGAGAGGGGAAAATACGTGAATTTATATAAAATATAAATCTTAAATAAACATAAGCTAAGCTTAGAAGAAATGACAATATTTCCTCAAGAGCTAAAGGCTTTTGACGCCTTTAACTAAGTAGGGTAGTTTAAGCTTAACTAGCTTGATAGGCTATATTTAATTTTGGGCCTTTGTTTTTTTTTGAGCGCTATATTCTAAACTCTGTCTTCTTAGACAATTAATATTGAGCGTTTAGCTTATGGAGGTTTCACAAACTTTAGGTTAAAAACGCCTAGTAAATCAAGGGCGTTTTGATATTTTAGCGAATAAAAACTTAATTTACCGCGCCTATTTGGATAAAATGAATTTCCAATCCCACCCCAAGCCTCGCGCGCGGAAATATAATACAAAGGGAATACTAAGCAAGCTTTTCAACTAATCCACGGAGGCCCAAAAACCGAATTGGCGGCGATGGGCATCCTCCAGCCCACACCAAAGGCCTGGGAGGTGATCTTCAATACCGGGGCCGCCTGGCGTCTCTTGAACTCGGCGGCCTTAACTAAACCCGCCACCTTCTTCACAGTCTCCTCGGCGAAACGCCCGGTGGCGATAAGCTCCATGGGGGTTAAACGCTTTTCCAATAGCTCCACTAGGATCTGATCCAGAAGGGCGTAGGGAGGAAGGCTATCTTGATCCGTCTGATCGGGCTTGAGCTCGGCCGAGGGGGGTTTGGAGAGGGTGTTTTCGGGAATCAAGATCTTTTCCCTATTAAGGAACCTGGCCAGGTTAAAGACCTCTGTCTTGTAGAGATCCCCTATTACAGCCAGGGCCCCGCACATGTCGCCGTAGATAGTGCAGTATCCCACGGATATCTCGCTTTTGTTTCCTGTGGTGAGTAGCATCCTCTGGAACTTGTTGGCCACTCCCATGAGGAGGATGCCTCTTATCCTAGCCTGGATGTTCTCCTCCGCCGCGTCCGGGGGGAGGTCCTTGAACACGGGTTTTAGCATCTCGGAGAAGGCCTCCATGGCCTTGGCTATGGGTACCTGATCCAAAAATCCCAGTTCCAGATTGTGGGCGAGATCCACCGCGTCTTTCACGCTGTGCTCGCTGGAATATGGTGAGGGCATGATAAGCCCGTGGACGTTTTCCTTCCCCAGGGCCCCTGTGGCGATAGCCGCGGTCACGGCCGAGTCTATGCCTCCGGAAAGACCCAAGACCACGGTGCTTATGCCGTTTTTGTGGCAGTA
>JAITJT010000179.1 GCA_031278795.1 Deltaproteobacteria bacterium
CCTACTTTAGCCTCAAGATTTTTAATTGTTGTTTATTTAGAGTTTTAAGGAAGCCCTTTGAAAAAGATCCTCTTCATCATACTCCTTATGTTCCTGGCCTTCATCACCGGGGCGCTGCTCTTAATGGTGACCTGGTATTTCCAGGATACGCCGCTTTGGTCCTTGATTGGCCCCGTAGTCTTTCTAGGGATACCTCTCGTCTGGTGGCTTGGGAGCTTAGGCGTTAAGGCCATAAAACGCAGGCGCTTCACCAAGAGCGTGGTGGGGGAGGAGCATGTGGTGGACACCAAGGACATCGCCGTGGGTCCCATGCAGGAGGACTGGGAGCGGGGCGTGATGGCGCTCTCGGGAGTCAAAGGGAAGAAGGGCGTGGATCTTCTTAAAGACGGGCTCTGGTTTCTGTTTCTGGAGCCCTCTAACAATAACGGCGAAAGCCTTATAGAGTCCCTAGGCGCGGTCACGGATTTTTTGGACATAGATACTAGAGGCCTTGGAGGAAGAGCTAATGAGGGTGTCAGGTGGTATTTAACTGATAATAAAGTGTTCGTGGAGCCCAAGGGGGTTCTTAGCGCGGAAGAGCCTAGGTATAGTGCCACCGGAGACAATACCGTAAGCCTCCAAGAGCTCGCGCCCGCACTACCTGTGGGCGCAAACATCGGTCCCAATGTTAGCCCAAATACAGTAACAGCCGAGCCCCAGAGATCTGGGACGGATGACCTTAGCGAGAGTAAAAACTGGGAGGAGTTTTTAAAACTACTGGGAAAGGCCGGACGAAAGATAGCTCTTAACGGTATAGTTCTTACCCTCCCCGGGGGCATCTTGGATAAAGAGCGGGAGCTCATGAACCTAAGCGTGAAAACCCGCAAGCTCCTAGATAGACTGGCAAGGGAGACGGATGTTTCACCTCCCCTCTACATAGTCATAACCGAGTTAGCGGCTTATCCAGGCTTGGAGGAGGCCGTAAGTGAGCTAGAGGGTGAGGCCCCGGTGGGGGTAACTCTTGATAAGGTGGAAGGCGGAAGCGTTCCCCTAATAGTGACAGGTGAGTTAACGGATCTTTTCAAGAACCACATGCTGGATAAGCTGGAACTTAGCCCGGACAAACTCGCCCCCCTCATGATGGCGCCCAAATCAGCCTTGAAGCTGGAGAGACCGCTTTCAGTTTATCTAAACGGCCTCTCCCACGAGTCTCCCTTCAGCCCCCGACCGGAGGTGCGGGGGGTGTTCCTGAAGGCTAAAAAGTCAGAGCTGGGTGACGGAGGAGGCTTCCAGGGATTTTTAACGGATACCCTCCCCAAGGGGGCGACTCTGGCCAAAAGGCTCAACCTCTCCGGAGGCAAGCGCCAGAAGAGAATATCCATGGGTCTTCTGTTGTTTTACGTACTAGCTCTAATAACTGGATTTCTCTTCTATAAAAACGTTAGCTACCACCGAGAGATATCATCCGTCAATCAAATGCTGGAGAGGTCCAGGGGAAGCTTTAGCCAGGAAAGCGATCTAGGTCTTAGCCCCTTCGCCGCGGCCAACGGATTGGGCTACACCTTAAACGAGCTGGAGAAGGTGCGAGGCCGCACCCTGGTGCGGGGTTTGGGGCCTGATTTAGCGGGAGAGTTCATGGATAGGCTCAAGGACGACTACCTCATGAGCTCAGAGCGGGCCGTGGAGAATATCGTTCACAGCCTCAAAGAGCAGATGATGGGAATCACCGACAGAAACACCAGTGAATACTCCATCACCTTAAGGCAAATCCTGTGGCTACTATCAGTTTTTAACCAAAAGGAAAAGGGTGGAAACTTCAAGGCCCTGGGTGACAGGTTTCCGGTTTTACCACCTGACTTTAAAGGCCCCACGGCTAAATACTGGGATTTGGCCTTTGGGAGGCTCCTCATGGAGTACCTGGAGAAGGACCAAAGAGCGGTGAGGGGCTTCAGTCCCATCATGGAGCTAAGGGAGAGCCTCAACATGGCTGTCAGCATGAATAGCGGAAGCTCCATGAACTGGCTAACCATGTGGGCCAAGAACCTTCCCGATCTAAAACCCATAGAGCTCTGGACCTTCTGGCCGCAGTTCACGGGTAGCTCAGAGGTAGAGCAATATATGCCCAAAGACGGCATGCTGGAAGTACCTGGCTACTTCACGACCGAGGGGAGGGAAGCGGTAATGGAGGCCCTAAATGAGCTAGAGGCGGCCTACTCGGCGCAGAGGCTGAACGTGGCGGACACCTCCAAGGACTACCTGGATAGCTACGACTGGCAGTACGTGCAGACCTGGCTGGACTTCTATAACACCTTCATCCAGACCGCCAAGAACGTCATGGACACCCAGAGCATCACAGACCTCTACGTGCAGAACCGCTTTGGGGGTTTTCATCCCTATGATTGGTTCCTAGAGGACTTCTCGGACAATCTGGAGCCCTTCATCAAGGAATTCCAGGACGTCGCCTTTTTTAGGAACATGGAATTGGACCTAGGCGTCAGGACCTGGTCCCAGACCCTGGACAAGCTAAACACCGCCAAAACACAGGCTCCGTTCAAGCGCCTGGGTAGCTACGGGGAGGTGATGAATTCCTTGAGGGGGACATTTTCGGATGTCTTCTACCGCACGGATTTCGTGGGGCTGGTTTATAACGCCGAGCCCTATTATAGAAAGTTCATGGAGTCTGAAGCTGAAATACTTAGCCTCATCCACGACAACCCCAACAACGCCTTCAATCTAGCGGGCGTCCTCTACTCCGGGTCCAACGGCCCGGCCCCAGCGGGGGGAGAGGCCGCCGGGGCGAAGGCCCCGGCGCCTCCCGCCCCCGCGGGTGACGACACAGCCGTCTCCAGCGCCGGCTCGGCCTTCACCAGCGCCAAGGCGGCCTTAGATAGCTACGTGTCCTACACCTACAAGAACCTAGACGGCACCCAGGCTGAGGACCTGTTTGTCACCCTAGCTAACTCCATACTAAGTTCCCTATCCAAAATTTTAACCGACACCGCGGCTGACACCCTCAACAACATGTGGGAGTCCCAGGTCTACGTGCCCGTGCGCTACATGCCCCAGGACGAGGCCGTGGAGGCCCTCTACGGGGCGGACGGCCTGGTGCAGAAGTTCGCCTCCGGGCCCGCGGCCAACTTTGTGGAGAACCGTGGGGTATCCGGCTATGTGGCCCGCACCTGGGATGGTTTAACCTTTCCCCTAACAGAGGACTTTTTGATCATTTTATCCATGAACCACAACCAGCTGGCCAAGACCGAGTTCAAGGAGAGCTATCCGGTGAAGCTCACGGTGACCGGGGCCCTGGTGGACGCTACAGCTAGGGAAAAGCCCGAGAAGACCACTGTTTACATGAAGACTTCTGACGGCATGACCACTCTTTCCAACTACAACTATCCAGTTAGCCAGACCTTCAACTGGAAACCCGTGGGGGGCGGTGAGACTGGAATAGAGATTAGCTTTCCCAGTCTTTCACTATTTATTCACTACGAGAGCGAGCAGGGCTTTCCGGCCTTCTTAAACGACATAGTGTATTCTGACTTCTCCTTCACCCCGGCTGATTTTCCGGACCACAAGAGCCAGCTGGAGGCCATGGGCATAACTAGAATCCGCCTCCTAGCCCAGGCGGACGGGGCCTATCCGGTCATTAACTTCCTCTCCTTAAGCCACACCCATCTTCCCAAAAGCATCATCAAGGGTAAATAATGTCCAAGCGCAACAGGTATACGCTCATCCTCGTGCTAGTGGCCTTTTCCCTTGCGGCCGTGTGGATTTACCACAAGATGGGCGCTATTCCGGAGCGGCAGGCGCCCCCTCCCACTCTTCTACCTCCCCCGGTAAGAAGTGTTGCGCCTATGGAAGCCGCCCAGGCCCCATCTTACAGCCTTCCAGACGATGAGCTCTCTGATTACCAGAGCTGCCCTGGACAAAACCAACAAAGCCTTTCCGGAAGGGGCTCCTTTAACGAGATAAGTGGCCATTACGACAAAGAGGGCCGCTACGTCTTCTTTATAGACCTAGAAGGGGAGACAGGCTTTGTGACTATCTCAGAGGAACTTGCCAGAAGGAGCCGCAATGTCACCTTCCTGGACTTCAAGGGCGACTTTAGGATAAGCCGCTACCACACTACCGTGGAGGGCCCGGGAAGACTCAATCTTGTTAGGCTGGGCGTCCACCGGGGCTTCCGCCGGGTGAGCTTCAACTACAAAAACAACGAGGCCCCCCAAAGTGTCAAAGTCGAGCTCAAATGCAAAAGCGACCGCAT
>JAITJT010000007.1 GCA_031278795.1 Deltaproteobacteria bacterium
CTTTATGCATCTTTTCGCTTTTGTTAGTAACCAAAGAAGCTTGATACGGCAAAGGATTCCGCACATAAAAAAACATGAAGGAGCAAATCTTTTCGCCATTATCCTGATTAATAATGGAGGAAACCACAAGCCCCCAGACAAAAATGACCATGAAATTAATTTGTCTCAATAAGACTTCATACAGAGCTCAACCGAAATTTTCTTTTCAAATTTATGCATCTTTTCGCTTTTGTTAGTAAGCAAAAAGCTAGATACAGCAAAGGATTCCGCACATAAAAAAACAAGAAGGCGCAAATCTTCTTCGCCATCAACCTGATTAATGATGTTGCATTTGACCGCTCCAAGATCCACAAACTAACAAATTTAGCGAAAAATGAGCTGGATAATATTATTGAGCACCTTAGTAATGCCTAGTCACTTTTTCCTTGTTTTTGCCAAACAAGGCTATCCTTGGCCTCTGGCGTAAGAGCGCGACTTTCTATATTGCATAAACATTGTTGGCGCACCCCCATAATCAAGCTGACCCTGCAATTTTGCCTGGATTCTTGCCTCAGTAGATGAATGGTTTCCCTCACAGCCGTACACAACGAGAGCAACAATATTTTTTCATTGTGGCGGGAGTCTACTGTAAAGTCCACAAAGAGCACTAGCCTCATGATCAAAAGAGAAAAACAAAAACGAGGATACATTACGCTGGAAATAATTTCTAAAACTAAAAGCATGCAAAAACCCCCGGCCCAAAAAAGACCGGGGGTTATTTGTAAGCATCCAGGACGTTTCTTTAAGTGCGGGGCTTTAGTCCTGCAAGTGGCTCTTGAGGTAATGGTCAAGCTCCTGTTGGAGTTTCACGAAATCCAGCTTTCCCACGGGATTGAGGGGGATCTTCTCAAGGCAGACAAACTGCCTAGGCACGGCTATCTCCGGAAGGCCCGCCTCCCTTATGCCTTCCCTTAGTTTTATGACGTCCACCGTAGGCTCCTGGGACACCAAGACCAAGCGCTCGCCTTTGTGCTCATCCTCCACGCTCATGACCGCCTGGGGCCTCCCGGGCCAGAGCTGGTTGATGACCTCCTCCACCGCCACTAGGGAGACCATCTCGCCTCCTATCTTGGCGAAGCGCTTGTAGCGGCCTCTTATCCAGACGTAGCCGTCGTCATCCACCTCCACAATGTCACCTGTGTTGTGGAAGCGATCCGGGGGAGACTCGATTTGCCCTGGCTTATCCGGTGAAAGATAGCCCACCATGACGTTGGGGCCCTTGATGTGAAGGACTCCGCCTTTATCAAGGCCCGGGACGGGCTCCAGTTTGTACTCGAGCCCCGGAATGAAGCGGCCGCAGGGGCCCTCCTTAAAGTGCATCTGGGTGGAGACCGCGATGACCGGAGCGGCCTCGGTGACGCCGTAACCCTCGTAGAGCCTCAGGCCGAATTTCTTGAAATAGAGCTCGTGGGTCTTCTCCTTGATGTGATCCGAGCCCGCCAAAAATATCCTTAAAGTGGAAAGATCTCTTGGGTGGGCCTCCCTGGCCCAGGCGTTGGCGAAGGTGTCGCTTCCCACCACCATGGTGGCGGATAGCTCATAGATGAGCTTGGGAATGCGGTGGGTGTGGAGCGGGCTTATGTAGAGAAATGAGTACATTCCCAGAAGCACTGGCGCCAAAAAGAGCATGTTGAGGCCAATGGTGTGGAACATGGGCATGGGATCGAAGAACACGTCATCTTCCGAGTACTCCAGATGACAGGTCATCTGGTAGTCATTGGAGAGCAAGCTCTCGTGGCTGTGGACCACGCCCTTGGGCTTACCTTCCGATCCCGAGGTGAAGAAGATGGCGGCCGGGCTGGAAGGTGGCGCCGGGGCAGACGATCGCAAAAAGGCTGCCACCTTGTCACCAAAAGAGAAGTGGAAGTCCTCAATGTAGACCACATCTACCTTAAGCTGGGAGATAGCCTCTTCTAGATTGAACTCCTTGGCAAAGCCCTTGGAGCTGATGACGGTCTTAATCGAGGCCGTGTTGATGGCGTAGTTTAAGAGCTGGTGCCCCTGGGTGTAGTTGAGCATAACGGGCACCCTCCCCTGGGACCACAGGGCGAAGAGCGTAGTGGCCATGTCCAGGGAGTTGGGGAGCATTATGCCCACGTTTTCTGAGCGGCTGGTGATAGTCTCCAGGCGGGTGGACATTAGCTTAGCTTTGGAGATTAAGGACCTATAGCTCATGGGGCTGCGGTTGTAGTCCTCAGCTATAAGGCGGCACCTCCCGTAGCGGGAAGCCGCCTCCTCCAAGGCGTTCCAGAGGTTCTTGTGGTAATCCTTGGCCAAAAACCTGGATTCCTTAAGGGCGAAGTAGAGGGCGTCTCCGGATCGCCTTAAATAATCTGATAGGTTGTCAAACTTTCTGTTGGGAAAGTCCAGTTTCTTAGGAGGAAAGAAGCTGACCTTCACGGGATACTTTTTGGGAAGATTGTGGACAAGCTTCCTTGCCGCCCCGAAACGGGTGTACTGCGGCCCGTCTAGGTTAACCAAAATAATAGGAAGCCCCGAGTCCACCACGAAACGCCCGGCCTCGTCTGACACCTCGGTTATGGACTGGGCCCTGGTGGGGACGAACTCCGGAAACAATAAAAGCCTCTCGCCGTTTTCCAGGGCCTGTTTCACTCCCTGCTGGGCCAAGGCCTTGTCCAGCCTCACAGGGAGAATCTTGGCGTATTTCCCCAAGACCCTCACCCAATAGCTCTTAGCCCATTCCTCATCCATCACGATTGTCAACTTGTGGGGAGAAACCAGGGAGATGAGGGCCGCGTCCAGTAAAGAGGTGCGGTTGGAGACGATTATCCCAGGGGCAGCCATGTCCCTGAGGTGCTCCAGGCCTGTATAGCTTGGCCTCATGTAGAGCTTGATGAAAAGCTTAAGAGGGAGAGAATGGGCGCTTTGAAACTCGCCGCCATCCTTCAAAGGATCGCTTGCCAGTTGCTTAGAGGATTCGGTCTCTGATGATTCTGTCTCGGACATATTTTCACTTTTTATGGTTTAGCGCCAAAAAGTCTGGAACGCTTTAAATTTTACTTATTTGGCTAGCTTTTTAGATTTCTTGCCCTAGCCTTAATCAGGTCAATGCCCTAGCCATGGCTAAGGCCATGGCTAGGGAAAAAAGCCAGTCCGCCTACTAAAAGCCGATAAATATGGGCCAAACTAAGCGCGTCTTAAGGGCATCTAAGGGCGGACTGGCGAATAAAAAAGGAATTATGAGAGGCGCTTATTTTAAAAGAGATTCCGCGGTCTTGACCGAGTCATCGGTACCTACCACCGCGAGCACCGCTGAATCCAGATTGAGATATTTCTTGGCTACACGCTGCAGATCAGCTGGAGTCACCGCGGCTATCTTGGTCTGGTAATTGTCGTAATAATCAATGCCTAGGTTGTAGAGAACGTCCACCAAAGTCTCCATGCCCCGGCTGGCCAGGGTCTGGTGGCGCATCTTGTTCACGCCCAGGAGGTAGGTCTTGGCGCCTTCCACCTCTTCTCCGGAAAGGGCTTTGGCCTTGAGGTTTTCTATTATCTGGAGCATTCCGGAAAGTGACTCCCCGGTCTTCTCGGGCGAGGTGCCTATGTAGAAGGTAAAGGAGCCAATGTTGGGGAAGGCCCCGTAGCTTCCCGACACGGTGTAGGCCAGGCTCTTCTCTTCCCTTAGATCCTGGAAGAGAATGCCTCCCATGCCGGAGAGGGCTGAGCTGAGAACGTCCATGGGGGCCTGATCCTCACTATCCAGCCCGGGGCCCAGGAAGGCCAGGGCCAGATGGGTCTGCTGCCTGTCTAGGGACTCGGAGGTAAAAAGTGGGCCCTTCACCGCAACCGGTGCAGCTGGAAGCGTTACCTTGAGGTCCTTTCCCTGGGGGCTCCAATCCTTGAGCTCATCTTCCAGGGCTTCTATGAACTCGTTTGGCTCCACGTCGCCAGCCACTGTTATGTAAATATTATCCGGACGGATGAGCTCTTGGTATAGATTCACCAGATCCTCGCGTTTGATAGGCTCCACCGTGGGGATTTCCCCGTTAGCGTCAATGGAGTAGGGATGCTTTCCGTAGAGTTTATGCCTCAGGATCTTGTAGACCCTGGTCTGAAGATCCTCTTCTAAGCTAAGGAGATAGGCCAGCTGCTCGGCTTTCTTGCTGGTGAAGTCCTCATCGTTAAAGGCCGGGCTCGTGAGAAGCTCGGTAAAGAGCGCGAGACCCTCCCTCCAATTGGACTTCATGAAGGTTCCGTCCAAGCCCAGGCTGTTGCGGCCGCTGTAACCCGAGATGGTGACCCCCAGGGACTCTATGGCCCTAGACATCTCCGTGGCCTTCCTGGTGGTGGAGGCCGCGGGCCAGACCTCGGCGGTGAGGCTGGAGAGTCCAGCCAAATTGTCGCTCTCGGCTAGCCTTCCCCCCAGGACGCCCAGTCTCACCTCCACCAAGGGGATGCTGGGGTCTTTCATGGCGTAGACCTTGATACCATTGGAGAGGCTGTAGACCTCGAAGGCGGGCTTTATTGCTTGCGTTTTCTCCTCTGAGGTGGGGAGCTTTAGCTTGTCTATGGCCGCGAGCAGATCCGCCTCTGTTATAGAGTCCTCCCCCTCAGGTAGCATGAGGGTCAGGGTAAGATTCTCCTTAGTGAAGATATCCTGGGCCAGGTAGACTAGATCGAGTGATCCAATCTTGCTCCACTCGTTTATGTAGCTGTCTTTGAGGCGGTAGTTGCCCGAGTAGAGCTCAAAGCTCTCAATTAGGTGTCCAAGAGACCAGGGCGTCTCCTGCTGCTCCACAAAGCTCTTGGTGATTATGGCAACCGATCGGGCGAGCTCATCCTGGGCAGGCGGGGTGCTCGAAAGGTTATTGAGCTGGGAAAAGACCGATTCCAAGGCCCCTTTGACCTTGTCCGCCTCGGTTACCAACCTTATGATAAAGAGCCCGGAGCGGCGGAGGTTCATGGCCGAGCTGGCCACACTCGTGACCAGGCCCTCCTTGTACCTAACATTCTCATCTAGCCTGGAGGATTGCCCCATGGTGAGAACCGCGGAGAGCAGTTCCTGGATGGGCGCCTCACTAGATGAGGCCGGTCCGCAGCGGAAACCCAAAAGCACCTGGGGCTGGGTGGCGTCCTTGTTGTGCATGATCCTGACGGTGGGACCCTTGGGCGCGGGTCTATCCGATAGATCCATGTTCAAAGGCTCGCTTGGGTTTTTTAGATCCTTGAAGTACTTGTCCACCAAGACACTCGCGTCCCTAGTGTCGAAGCCACCAGTTACCACCAAAAAGACGTTATCTGGCCTGTAGTACTTGGTGTGGAAGGCGAAGGCGGTGTCCCTGGATGCGTTCCTGACCGTGTCTATGGATCCAAGTATCCTGTGGGTGTAGGGATGATCGCCCGGGAAGGCATCTGAGAAAAATTTCTCAGCCATCACGGTGTAGGGGTTGTCCTCGGAGCGGTTTATCTCCTCAATCACCACCTCTTTTTCCTTGGCGTACTCCTGTGGGTCGTAGGTGGGGAAAAATACCATGTCCGAGAGGAGATCCAGGCTCAGCTCCAGCTTTTCGCTGGGAAGGGATATATAGTAGACGGTGTAGTCGTAGCTGGTGGCGGCGTTGGTCAAGCCGCCGTTTCTTTCTATAAGGGAGGATATCTCTCCAACCTTGCGTTTGGCCGTTCCTTTGAAGGCCATGTGTTCCATGAGGTGGGCGAGCCCGTACTCGGCTTGGCCGTTTTCCGACGAGGAGCCCACCTTCACCAGGATCCTAGCCGAGATAACCGGATTACCCGGTTGCGGGGAGAGTATCACCCTGAGACCATTGTCCAGGGTGTAAGCGAGATCCGCCCTGGCAAAGAGGTTAGCGGGGGAAACTAGAGAGACAACCATAAAAAACACCATTATTTTGAAAAAGTTAGAAAAAAAACGCATAGCACCACTTTTATTGGCTGAATTGCCATCCTTTTAATAGAGTGATAACAATACAAGATGAAGAAATACTACAAATTTGGCCAAAAAACAAGAAAAGGGCTCAGCCCTCCACGCCAAAGACCACAATCTTCAAGGAAATTGAAGCCCACCCGCGGGTGTCGGCCTCTATCCTCTGAGAAGACCCAAGTTAACCAAAGATTTCCAGGAAAAAAAATCCTCAGGCATAAAAAAATGTACTAAATGTTGAAGAACATGTCAAGAATTATACGCTATATAGAGAAAAATTGCCCACTTTGGGTAAAACTTCCTTGCGACTGGTCAAAGCCGCCCTCTTTCTTAGGACAAAAATCTTAATGATTGCCAATATTTTGGATTTAAGGTGAGAGCTAAATTTTTTTGACTCTTGAGACTTAAATCCCAATGCCCCTGGGGAAGGCTAAGGGAAAGCTACGCTAAAATGATAGATAAAAAAATTTTTATGTATTTTTCGCCCGGGAAACTCTAGTCCCACGAAAAGCCAAAAATAGCCAAAAAATAGCCAAAAACAGCCAAAAATAACCATGAATAACTTTATGAAAAAATCTTAACTGTCATACAAGGCAAGAAGAATCCGCAAAAGCGCGAAGCTTTTTTAAAAAAATTATGCAAGAGGCGAGCACCTTCAAAATGAAAGGAAAATCACGCAACATAAAATGATCTGAGGAACTGAGAAAAAAATGAAAAAAAGTCTAACAAACACCCAAAAAGATTTTTTTATAGCGCGCTAGGCACAATTATTCTATACTTAGGCATATGATCATTTTCCTGATTGTTTAATGGTAAATACTTGCGAAAGGGCCGCGTTTCAGGATATAGTGCGCTCAAAGGTGTTACTATATAAGGTCTTTCGCGTATCTTTAGCAATATGTGAGTTTTGTCTTATTCTTGCTCTTGGAAAATATTATGAATTGTTTCCTTTCCAATTCTAAAAAATACCGTAGCTTTTCGCTTTCCACTCTACGACCTGACTCGGACCAAAAACTTGGCCAACTCCTTTTGGGAAACATTACTAAGAGCAAGAATAATCATCCAAGGTGGATGAAAATAATGTATGGATTGATTCTTGAATACTTAGAAACATAATGAAATAATCTTAAGATCTAGAAATTATGGGCTGAAGTAGAAAAAATCACTCAAAATTAGATTTTAGAATTACCTTTTTGAAAATAGAAATTTGAATAGTTTAATTACCCATAAAATTGATAAGATGAGCTCCAAAATGCTCTAGCGAAAAATTTGCTTATCATCTATATATGCGGCTCTATTAACATTAAAATTTTAAATTTACATGGTATAAAACTATATTTATAGTTTTTTAACCTATATTTTGTATACAAATATTAAAGTAAGTGAAATTAATTTTCACTATTGAGAGGAAAAAGCCTGAAAAACACAAGTTTCCAGCCATTTTCTGACCATTCCAGGGCTTAAATTGCGCGTTCCCCTTGTAAGATTAGGTTTTTTTTAGTAAAATTGGTGAGGTTTTACTTCGGCTGCTTTTTTGAAAGCAGCAAGAAATAAAATATCCTACCAGCACAAATCGATACTCTCTAGAGGAAAAAATCTACGCCGATAAGTATTAAATCTGGTGATTGAGATTTTCTCACCTCAAACATCCCTTTTGTAAACTTCAAAGTTCAGGCCATCAAGGGAAAATCAACACTAAGAGGGACAACTAATGTCCGAAACCAAGAAGACTGACTGGTCCATAGACCGCCTCTTGCGACCAGGCATGCGCATAGATCTCATTTTGGACGTTGATCTGATCAATGACCGGATAGACGTGCGCAATGGGACTGTCTACGATATCACCGATCAAGATATCATCATTTCAGAGACAGACCCCATGATGTCCCTTTCCATGGCTGGCAGAGAAATTGAAGTCACGTTCGTGGGCGTGGAGCCGGTGAGCGGCGAGGTGCTGCGCTGGGGCTGGACGGGCAGGATAAATAGGTTGGGCGAATATCAGTTCAGTCCAACGGAGAAGGTGCGGGCCATCTACATCTCCGTCCCGCGTCAGGGAGAGATAAACGAGACCAACGCCAGAATGGACTATCGCCTCACCATAGTGAGCAATGACCACATAAGCATCCAGACCCACCCCTCCTTTGGACGGGTGGTGCTCTTCGACTTTTCCGCTGGAGGGGTTCTTATCGGGGTACCGGCCCCGCCTCAGGCCACACTGGGCATGCGGCTCTGGTTCACCTTGTTTTTTCCCAATTACATGGCCCAGAGCGGGCAGACCACAATCAATGGTGAAGCCGAGGTGGTGCGTATAACTTACGCCCCGGGGGACTCCATGGCCAAGCTGGGATTGAAGTTCCACGAGTTGGATCTAAACGCCACCCGGGCCCTTCAGAAGGCGATTAACTACTACATGTTGGAGGAGCAGCGCATCCGCAACAGAAGCGAAAACTGAGAGCTTCTTTTAGCTCCAGGCTTAGCCCCAAGCCCCCGCTTTGTCAGGCGGGGGCTTTTTATGTGGGAATTATTTCTTGTAGCGCTGGCGATCGGGTGGAACGTACCACTCGTCAATATTGAAGCCAAAGCCAAGGGGGGCCACCTCCGGACCCTCGAAGCGCTTGGAGACCGCCACCAGCTCATCAGGTATGTAGAGGAAGACGTAGGGGGCATCCTCGTAGAAGATCTCCTGGATGCGGTCATAGGCCTTCTTCCTCACGTCCTGGTCAAGATTGAAGCGGCCCACGTCGATGAGCTCGTCCACCTCGGGGTTGGAGTAGCTTATGAAGTTGAGCTCACCGGGGTTAACCTTCTGGGAGTTGAAGACATCATAGAGGTCGGGGTTTAGGGGAATGGTCCAGCCCATGATGACGGCCTCGAAATTGTGCTTATCCAGAAACTCCTTGGTAAGCGATGCCCATTCCACTACCCTTAGCTTTACCTCTATGCCAATCTGCTTGAGGTTGTCCTGGATGATGATGCCGCTGGCCTCCCTCAGGCTGTTGCCCTGGTTGAACATTATGGTGAGCACGAAGCGCTTTTTGTCTTTATCCACGTATCCGTCCCCGTCCGTGTCCACCCAGCCGGCCTCCTTCAAGAGGGCCTTGGCCCGCTCCGGATCATAGGGATAGGGCTTGATATTTTTATTGTAAGCCCACATCTGGGGCCTAAAGGGGCCATTGGCCATGACGCCGTAGCCGGAGAGCACCCCTTGCAGGATGGAGTCCTTGTTGATGGCGAAGCTTATGGCTTGGCGTACCCGTTTGTCCGATAACCTTGTGTCCCGGAGGTTCATGCCTAGGTATGTGTAAGAGAAAGCCGGGGTTCTGAACAAGTTGTAGGCCTTGTTTATGGTTGGATTCTTCTGGGCCTGGTTCCACTGATCCGGCGTGAGGTTCATCATGTCCAGGTTACCCACCCTAAGCTCCATCATCTGGGTGGCCACGTCGGGGATGTACCTGATGACCAGGCTGTTCAAGGGAGGTCTCCCCAGCTCATAGCTGTCGCTGGCGACCAAGGTGATCCTCTGCCCCACCTGCCAGGACTCCAGCTTAAAGGGGCCGTTCCCCACGGGATGCCTGGCGAGCGGACTCTCATCCAGGCTCACGCCCTCCAAAAGATGCTTGGGCATGATATTGAAGCCCCAGGTGGTGACGGCCGCTGCCAGGGTTCTTTTATAGGTCACTTTGAAGGTATGGGGATCCGGGGTCTCGGCCTCGGCTATCTGGACGAAATCCTCTCCGTAGGGAGTGGGGGTCTGGGGATCCTTCATGATCTGCCAGGTGAAGAGGCAGTCAGCTGCGGTAAACGGGGTGCCGTCTTGCCAGACTACGTTTTTTTTCAAATGGAAGGTTATGGTAAGCTGATCCGGAGAAACCTCCCAGGACTCGGCCAAATCCCCTATCAGGTTGAGATTTTTGTCATATTTCACCAGACCCCTGTAGACCTGACCCAAGACCGCCGTGGAGCTGGTATCCGAGGCCAGGGCCGGGATGAGGTTGGTGGCATCCGCCAGGCTGGGCCAGATGAGTGAATCCCCCTGGGGAGGCTTTTGGGCCCAAAGGGGGGAGGAAAGTGCCGGAACTATAAGGAATGCCGCCACTAAACTCATAGTCGCAAATATTTTAGAAAGGAGCATAAGCTTGAACCCCGAAAAAAGAATTTTAAAATAAGCCTTTTTTTGCCATATTGTTACATTTTATATTACCATTTTGCGCCATAAAAGAAAACAGAGGAACGTACTCCCAAGGCCCTTTAAGTCAAGTAACACACCCTAAGTGCTGGGAAATAATTTAGCTCTTAGATGCCAAAAATCAATAAAAATTAAAGTCTTTTGAGAATGTTTGCTTTTTAAAACAAAAAACTCCGAAGAGCTAATAAGCCACAAGCTAAATCGGACTAAAGAAGTAATGGATGACAAAGGTCATTGTCAGAAAAGAAAAAGGAAAAAAAGAAAAAAAAGGAAAAAAAGTAAAAAAAGTAAAAAATGAAAAAGCGAAAAAGGATAAGGAAAAAATCAGGAAAAATGCTCTAATGCATAATAAATTAAAAAGGTCGAAATAGTGGAAGTATCGAAATATTGACGCACAAATGGCAGGCGGATAGGGAAAAGTGTTAAAGATTATAAGTAAGCGGGCTTTCCTCCACATACAGTAATGAACATGTGCGATTATGTACCTTAAGCGCCCAAAATTTTCAGGGAAAAAATACATTTTTGGCGAAAATAAATGACCCTTAAATATAGGGCTCTTAAATAAAGGCTCTTAAGACTCTGAACGGATAGTCATAATTAAAATCTGGCCTATACACCAAAAACTAAATATGCATATTTTGGAGTTAAAAGAGCCATGTCCAGGCCGGCTTGAAAAATATTAGGGCGATCCGACTACATTAGGCTTTGTCCTTTTACGTTTGGCTTTGTCAAAAGTTTTGTTTCCAACTAATTTATCTTTTATTTTTTTACATTTTTTTCTATTCTTTCCCACATCTGTGCTTCTAAGTGGCAATTCTAATTATGGCTTATAATCAATAAAGATGTACTCCCCTTCACCGAGACTTAACTAGTCAGGCTATGAAAACAAAACATGCGCAAAACTCAAGCTATCACTTACCTAAATCGCCAGCCGGACGTGGTGAATATGTTGTTATTTTGCGTGGCCTTTTGGGTTAAATGTTGTGATTATTTTATAAGCCTCTTTAAATTTTTCGGCATTTCATTAAGCCTATAAACTTTTCTTCTTATTTGAGTCTTATTTGAACTTATTATCATTTTTTTAGTTTTATTATGCTTTATTAGCTTATCTAACCTCAATTTTTTATTGTTTTCTTCCATATCTTTTTCGAGATTTTTTTGTCTCACCACTTTCTATTTTTTTTTCCAAAAATAGCTAGATTCTGGTTTTTAATTAGGTACTATCTAATGTTTAGTGTAAGAAAGAGAGTTGAAGAAAGCGCCTCAATGTGATATATACCAACAGTCAAAAACCATAGGGGCTTCTACACTTTTTGGCATTTAAAATGGGCTCTTTGGAGATATTAAGACCCAGGCGGAAAGTACCGCTAAGCAAAGAACATTCATACCTATGAACACACCTAAAGAAATATTCACACCCACCACCCTCACCGCCAAGATAGATTCTTGCTTCCGGAAAGAGTTCCAGAGGATCTACGTGGAAGGGGAGATCTCCGGGCGCTTCAGGCAGGGCGGCGGGCATGTGTACTTCTATCTAAATGACAACAGGAGCAAGCTTAAGGCCATAATCTGGAAGAGCAACCCCACCAAGGCGGGGTCTCTGGCGGAGGACGGCCTCTATGTCCTGGCCAAGGGCTATCTCACCACCTACTACGCTAGATCCGAGTACCAGCTCATAGTGGAGAGCATGGAGCCAAAAGGCGAGGGAGCCCTCCGCCTGGCCTATGAAAAGCTCAAGGCCCGCTTGCAGGCGGAAGGTATCTTCGAGCCGGAGCGCAAGAGAAAGCTCCCCTTCTGGCCCCAAAAAGTTGCCCTACTCACCTCCCTGAAAGGTGCCGCCATAGAGGACTTCATAAAAACGGCACTCAAACGCTGCCCACAGGCCGCCATAAGCGTCTACCCGGTCAAAGTCCAGGGTGAGGGCGCGGCCTTGGAAATGGCCAACGCCATAAGCGACATCAACAACTGGGGAGGCTTCGATCTCATAGTGCTCACCAGGGGCGGGGGCAGCTTGGAGGATCTCTGGGCCTACAACGAGGAGGTGCTGGTGAGGGCCGTGGCCAACTCACGCACCAGAACATTCGCGGCCATAGGGCACGCGACGGATCTCTCCCTCACCGAGATGGCCACAGACGGCGCAGCCATAACCCCAACCTCGGCGGCTGAGACTATCTTTCCGGACACCTTGAGGCTAAAGGAGGATGTGCTAGACCTCATGAAAGATGCGGTCAGGGCCGTAGCCGATAAGTTCTCCAACCTCAACAAGGAGATAGATTCCTTAAGGGCCAGGCTCATGACCTTCCAGCACCGCCTGCACCAGGAGAGCCTCCACCTCAATAGCCAGACGGACAAGCTGAAAATACTCATTCGCCAGCAGATTTCAAGGGTAAAAGAAAGCCTCCTGTCGGTTTGGGAAAAGCTCATTTATGTCTCGCCTAGGAACCATCTCAAAAGGCAAAAAGAAGAGCTCACGGGCTTAGAAACACAGCTTGAGGCCATAAAAAACAACTTGATGCAGCCCTTCAGGATGAACCTCAACCATACCGTAGACCGCCTCCAACTCATATCGCCCCTGGGCGTGCTCACCCGGGGCTACGCCCTGACCATGGATGAGAAGGGGAAGCTCCTTACAAAAATCACTGATTTCAAAGAGGGCGACAGCTTTATTTTGCGTCTCAATAATGGCACTCTCAGAGCTAAAGTTGAAAAAATTCTCACTCTCATCTTCACTGACCTGGAAACCCAATAGTTTCGGGCACTTTATCAAAAATCAAGGTATTAATCAAAGAGCCAAAAAATGACCGATGGCAAAAAAATAAAAGGCTAAAAAAAAATATGATCTAGTATTTACAAGGGTTTTAGAGGATTATTGCAAAAAGAGCTGATCTTTTTCAAAATAGTGAAAAATGAGGAGAATTTTCAAGAAATAACGAGTTGTTGAAAAGCCCCCGGGCGGGTCTCTCTATTCTCAATAAGAGAAGATCCGGCTTGAAATTGTGCCAGGTGCCATGCTTGAGGATGGGCAAAAAGTTTGTTTGTTTTCGTGAGGCAATCCATTTTGTTTAATGTTGACCGGCACTTTCTTATTCACAAAAAAATGTTCAAAAAGCACCTCCTTTAAACCTTAAAAGCTACCCTCAGTCGTGCTTGTTAAAGTTTTGAAAATCCTATAAGTTGTCTTTTAGATTTCTTAGAAAGTTTTTCCTTCCTTCTTTTGAGTCCAGGAATCCCCTGGATCTCATCCTTTGGTTCTATCCATACTTAATTTATAAAAATCACCAATTAAGGTAATTTCACATGAACAATTTTATTGTCAATGGAGGAGACTTGTCTCTTGCCGCCAAAAATGTGTGGCCCCAGGTAGTCTCAATTCTTGGGGAAAAACTACCAAATCCCATCTTCAATACATGGATAAAACCTTTGAGCCCGAGGTGGTTGCACCCGAACATTCTAGAGATAACGGCCCCCAATGAATACTTTCTAAAATACGTCCTTGGTCACTATAAAAAAGATATAGAAGAGCTGGTTTGCTCGGAAGGCAAAAAGCATGGCCTGGGAAAAGTAGAGTTCAGCTACGCGTCTCAAACCGACATCCACAGCATGGGCCTTGGAGTAAACGCCCCAGAAGACAGGGGCCTCTGGCTTCCACCCCAGTTGAATCCCCTGGAGCAGCTGGACGCTTTTTCAAAACTGACTCAAAATGTTCTGCAGTTCAATCCCAACTTCACTTTCGAAAACTTTATTGTAGGAAACGCCAACTCCTTCGCCTACTCCGCGGCGCAGGCATTCTCCAGAAACGACGACTTGGGAAACAACATCCTCTACATCCTCTCCGACCACGGCCTCGGCAAGAGTCACCTCTCCCAGGCCATGGCCCAGGCGCTCCTGGCCAAGGCGCCCAATATGGACATCATCTATCTAACCGCCGAGGACTTCACCAACGCCATGTCCAAGGCCTTAATCGAGAGCTCCATGGAGGAGTTCAAAATGAGATTCAGGCAGAAGTGCGACGTGCTGGTCTTGGACGGAGTGCCTTTTCTGGGAGGCAAGGGAAAGATCCAGCAAGAGGTTGGCTACACTATGGACTACCTGGTTGACAAGGGAAAAAAGGTCGTGCTCACGTCCACCTATGAGCCCAAGAGCATTCCCAAATTGAGCCAGAGCTTGAAATCCAGATTCTGCTCCTCGCTAGTGGCCCCCATTGAACCTCCAGATTTTGACATGCGCGTGAAGATCCTGGAAAGCAAGGCCAAAAAAGAGGGCATAAAGCTAAGTGAAAAGGTTATTGAAATAATCGCCTCCAACATCACCTCTGACGTGCGTCTCCTTGAGGCCAGCGTCACCACCATAGCCGCCAGGTGCAGCCTTTTGCACAAGGAACCGGACGTCAAGATGGCGCGTGATTGCTTGGCCATAATCTCCAACACCAGAGAGGATTCCATGACGCTCAACCGGGTTATGGAATTCATATGCCGAACCTTCAAGTTGGAGCCCCAGACCCTCACCTCAAACTGCCGCCTCAAGAAAGTAAACGATGCCAGAAACATTGGCATTTACCTCTCCAGGATACTCACGGGAAAGACCTTAGACGACATAGGAAAGGTTTTTGGAAGGCGTCACTCCTCGGTAATATACGCCATCAACAAAGTCGAGCAGGACATGAAGCTTGATACCCGCGTTTCGCATCAGGTGGATCTCTATATTGGCCAGCTCAACAACCAAAAATGAACAAGTTATATGCGCTTCTATACATCTTTGCTACGAACTGTGCTACCCTCCAAAACATCAGACACAATTTACAAATTTTAGCGTATTTTTCAGTAATTTCCGCTTTCTCACAAAAGACTAAACCGCAAGCGCAAAAATGCCTTTTGTGTCTTTTTCTTTGACACAAGTCTTCCCCACAATACCCGCTGTATATTTTTTTAATTTTGCCAAAAAAACAACATTCGCAAAAAAAATTGTAAAACTAATTTAGACATATACGGGTATTGCGGGGATTTTTATTACTCTCACGCATAATTATAATTAGCCGCTTAATCCCTCCCATAAATCCAGCGCAGATCTAAAATCAACATTAATACTACAAACAATCCCGAAGTGAACTTCACCACAAAGGAAACCTGAAAAGAGGGGTTTTCCATATTTTGGAGTGTTCGCGACAATTATTATTATTTTAAAATACCTGCTTCATTTTATGGTAAATTTCCAATTGACATTTGATGTTTGTTGTATTTAATTTTGCTCATAAGTAAAAAAAGCCCCGTAATTTTATCCCAGAAAATAAAGCGTAGTTCTAATCAAGCGGCAGTCATAATTGTTATTAAAATACTTACAATAAATTTATTGTTGTAAAGCTTAATCAATTAAAAATCCAGGGGCATGTTCTCCTGAAATACTGGCTTTTATGATGCTCATCTAAAGAACTCTTTCAAACAAATATTTTCCAACATTTTTCAAATCTTTCTCGGCAATATTTTTTCTGTGACCACAAATATGATACTCTCTACAGGTCGCTTTTTTGAAAAATAATCAATGCGTCTTTAAAGGTACAAACGAATAATCGTAAGTTTCCCTCAATATTCCATATTTTATTAAAATGCACATATTTAGCTCATTGAGTGATTGTACCCACAGATTAGTGCTCTATAGAATCATTTTAATAAAAATTTAAATTGTGAGAAAAAGATGGAATAAAAGCAGAGCTCCCCCTGGCATTTTATCAGCTCCAAAGTTCGTGAAACTTATTGTAGTTCCAAGATAAATAACCCCATATCCATCATTTATATCATGAAGGCCTAATTTATATAATTGATGACTTATTATCTGGATAATAAAATTTTTATAAACTTTTGACATGCCTTGAACATTTTTATAATTTTAAAAAACAGTCTAATCACATAAATTTAAGGTTAAAAGAATCCATATAAGCTTTAGCGAAAGCATAATTTGAAGGAATGTTTCCTTAAAATCTTTGAACGCCAATCTATCCTTTTTTTATGACCAAAGTCCCGCAACAGACGTTTTTTAAATCAAAGAAATCTAAAAAATTAGCTCTCCCAAAGAATATCTTTTGGCAGAATAATACGGGATTAAGGAATAAGA
>JAITJT010000008.1 GCA_031278795.1 Deltaproteobacteria bacterium
TGTTTGCCATAATCAACAAAGGCATCTGCTATTGTTGTAAAATCTTTCACCTGGTATGCCTCCTTCCACTCTTCAGCTGTTAACATTTTAGAGTAGGTTGAAAATAACAAATTTTTGTACCAATTGCACTGCTCTGTAACTTCAGGGCTAGAGATGGATTTGTTGGCAAAATCCTGAATAAGTTCAATAGATTTTTTTAGAAAATCTCGGTTGAACCGTAGCTCTTTGCCACACATTGGCAAGATTACCAAATGAGACAAATCAGGGACAGTCAGAATGTTGCAAACTCTGTACTTCATTAGGATTTCGGAGAATTTCTTCTCCTTATCCACATCTTTAAGGAAGAAAACAGTGCCTATGGGACCCAGTGCGGTATTTTTAGTTATCAGTTCATATTCGCCTTTAACCCTGTGACCGGCTACAACGTGGAACTTTACGTCTGGATAAAATTTCGACTCAATCTCACGTTTGGTTAGAACCTCAAGGTTCGCCATAATCATGCTGAGGTTATCGATATATTTGCGAGTATGTCCTTCCCTTAAAGGATCCGTTTCAAAATCAATAGGTAAGAATCTGTTTCCTTCCAATATGAATAATATGTCGATAACGATTCGTTTGAATATAACTTCATCCACATCAGCAAAACTATAAGCCTCCAGAATTTTGTAATTTGCCCACTCATGCTTAGGCTCGAAAAAACCAGTTTCACCGAGAGTAAAGCCTACATAGCGCTTTGCCAGCGCTGTCATGGAAATGTCTTTATTGTTATGAACAATTCCGAGAATTGCCTCAAGTCTTAGGCCCATAGTAATTATATCACCGTTTCACTTATTGTTGTGAAAAAAATTTAAAATCAAAATTGTGCAGTGCTGGGAGCAACAAGCTGTGTAGATTTTGCGAACACCGCTGTAAATATAAAAAATTATATATCTTATACTATATGTTGTATATTACCTCCTTTTGCGATAGTTCCAATTTTTGACACGAGCCAAGGCGAAAATGGCGCCTACGCTATGTCTACCTCGCCACCCGCTCTTGGGACAACGGCAAAATCTAGATTCCGCGAAGCATCTGTGGGTTTTTCCCTTCCAACAGCCTCCAAGGGTGCCCAAAAGCAATTTTCCAAGAGCCATCCTCCATCTTATTGAGTCCGTGTATCGAAGATTTGCATAGGCATTAACAAAGAAAGCCAAGCTTTAATACACTACGATGAGCTAAATCGAATACAGATTGATTTTATATCAATCTTTTGGCGATCTAAAACAATCCCAATATATTGCTTTAAGTGCAAATTGTCAATACTTTATTTTAATTTTTTTTGAATCCTGCAAAAAAAACTTTTTTTTTAATATTTAAACAGGAATAACCTATATATAGGGATAAAATAAAAATCACCTCTATATAAAGTAGCTAAATCCCCCTCTAGGAAAAGAGACGACTTTTAGCCCTCAATTTTAGTTGCAGCCGCACCTTCCAGCCCATCCCAGAAAAAAAATTCTTTCCTCTGCTTCCCAAAAAAGCACCTAAAATCTAGTTTAGCCAATTCTTTACGCATCTATTGGGGCGCTTGGGAGCTACTCCGGGAGTGAACAGCCAGGGGATGGAAGTGAATCTTTCCAAGCTTCCCAAAACCGTGCTAAAAATTAAAAAATCGTATCTATATATGTATACATATAAATCAATAATTTAATGACTATTGGGCTTATTTTTAGGCTTTAGAGGCTATAAAACATATATTGATAGCGTTATTCAAATAGCAAATTTTAATTTTAGTCGAGGGCTTTAATTATTTTTCACTTTTCCATAAACTTCGCCTTGATAAGCCGCTTTTCTTTTGCTAGAGTTTATAAATATAAATTAGGGCGCAACAGAAGGGCAAATTCCCTCGTTTGCGTCCATTTTTTTAATGATTCGAGGCCACCCACCATAGCTCGCGAGCCAAACATGTCAGATCGAATATACGCCTCAGTGGATCTGGGTTCCAACACCTTCAGGCTCCTGGTTGCCGAAACGGATAACTACAGACGTATCATCCCAGGCTCCAAGAAGGTCTTCCAGGAAGTGACCAGGCTATCCGAGGGCCTGATCCCAGGCCAGCCCCTGGGAAAAAAGGCCAGGAAACGCGCCTTTGAGGCCATAGAGGGTTTCCACAGAATACTCCTCCAGGAGAGGCCCATAGGGGTTCTGGCCGGCGCCACCATGGCCGCCAGGCTCGCCTCGGACGGGGAGGACTTCCTCAAGGAGATAGAAGAGCGCTACGGCTGGGAAACCAAGCTCCTCAGCGGCTCGGTGGAGGCCTACCTGGCCGCCTCCGGAGTACTCTCCGGTCTCCCCCATATACCCAAATCAGCCCTCATAGTGGACATTGGGGGTAGATCCACGGAGTTCATCAGCTTCTACAGTAACACTATCATGAAGACCCAGAGCCTGGACATGGGGGTGGTGGGCCTGACCGAGGCCTTGATAAAAAACGACCCGCCCACCAACCCGGAGCTCTTGAACGTGGAGGAGAGGGTCCGCGATATCCTAAGCACCGGGGATTTCCAGAACTACGACCCCAGCTACACCCTCATTGGGACCGCCGGAACCATCACCACCATAGCGGCTATGATCCTGAAGCTGGAAACCTACTCTCCCGATGCCGTCAACAACCTGGACATCACGGCCGAGAGGATTCAAGAGCTCTTTTACAGACTAAAAATACTACCCCTGGACCGCAGGAAAAAGGAGCTTGGCCTCCACCCGGGACGGGCGGACGTCATCCTCTCAGGACTGGTGATGGTGCTCGTTATCCTCTCCCACTTCAAACAAAGCTCACTCCTGGTGAGCGACAACGGACTCCTGGAGGGGCTCTTCCTCTTAAACATTGGAGAAATCCCTTTGGAGTTCTAAAAACATGCTTTGAGTCGGGAGGGGCCTTCCTAGGCCCCTCCCTTCACAAAGACGCCAAGAGCTTGGATAATAGAGATCATAGGGGGGGTCCCCCCACCCAACCATCTCAATGATTCTAAGCTATCTAGCTAAGACAATATGACCCACCTTAGGCCAAAGCGGCTTTTACTCAAAGAAGAAAAAAAGCTAATTAATACATACATTCTTTAATCTAAAGACTCTCAATCCCCCCGGGCGGGCCTAAACAGCCCAATACCACTCTCTCATCCACAATCTTTTCGAGGTAAGACGATGCCTGCTCCCATCTACCCTGAAGGGCTAACCTTCGACGATCTCCTCTTGGAACCTGGTTACTCGGACATGCTGCCGTCGGAGGCGG
>JAITJT010000036.1 GCA_031278795.1 Deltaproteobacteria bacterium
AAAATAACGCCCCTCTTAGCGTAAAAAAAAGCCTGTAGCCGCTTCCCCAAAAAAAAAGCTCCGCCCTTCCCCGGAAAGGCGGAACAACAAAAAAAGGAGTAGTGAACAACTAAAAAAAACTTTCTCCCTAAAACAACTTAAAAGTTCACCTTGGAAAGCGCTGCTAGATAAGAACCCCCAAAACCTCCTAATAAATTATGCCCCACGCTCTAGCTTTCTCGTCATCAAGCTTCCAGACCTCCTTGTGGAGCCTAATTAAAGCTTCCCTGTCATTCAACAAGAGCTTCTTCTCAAGCCTGGTGAGGGCCTCTGGCCCTCGCTCCAGGGCCTTGGTGATGGCAGCATCTAAGCGCTCCTGCTTGGAAGGAAAGCTCTTTCGGTGGTGCCCTGAGACCGCCAGGTGAATGCTCAGGGTTTTGGGGAGCACCACGGCCCGGTTGAAGCCGGCCTCTTGGGGGATGGGTAGGAGTTCAGGTGGAGGTGGAGTGTCAAAGGCCTCCCGCAAGAGCTTAATCTCCTTGGACGGCATAGTCTCCGGTGGGGTGAGGAATATCCCTAAGCGTGAGAGGGCTGCTCCTAAGCGCTCCCTACTGGTGTAGACAGCCAGGGGCACTGATATGGCGAGTCCCACCGCCACCGGGGAGAGCCAATAAAAAAAGCCCCGCGAGAGGACAAACATAGTTAGCCCCCAAAATATCCCTAAAATGGTCGGAATCCAGTAGACCTTAAGGGCGCTTCCCCAGCTGAGGCCCGACTCGGAGCCCCGGTTCTGGGGATTCCAGCCCACCTTAACGCCAATAAGAGTCATGAAGACAAAGTGGGTGTGAAAGAGCATCCGGACCGGGGCTAGGAGGGTGGAGATGATTATCTCAAAGGCCACACTTACCAAAAGCGGAAGCATGCCCCCGAATCCGTTGCATTTGAGGCGGATGGTCACATAGATAACGGAGAGTATCTTGGGGAAAAAAAGCAATAGGGCGGTGGATGAGAGAAGGGCCAGGGCCCAGGCGGGAAAATACTTGGGCCAGTCAGTAAATAGCGAGGGCCCCTCCGGAAAATACACGGGCCCGGAAATGAGCGCCATGACGGCCTCCATGGTGCTTAGAAGGAGAAAGATAAACCACAGAAGGGCCGAGCCGTAGCTCATGATGCCGTTTAAAAAGAGCGCCCTATGGGTGGGAAAGAAGCCTCTCGTGAATATAAGGCGTATGTGCTGAAGGTTACCCTGGCACCACCTGCGGTCCCTGGCCAGCTCGTCAGTCAAGGTGGGAGGGGTCATCTCATAGCTACCGTCTTGGTCATAGGCCAGCCAGACACCATAGCCACCCCTCCGCATGAGGGCCGACTCCACAAAGTCGTGCGAGAGGATGTCACCGGACATGGCGGAGCGCCCCTTGAGCCTGGAGAGCTGACAGTACTCCATAAAAGGCTCAGTGCGGATTATGGCGTTGTGTCCCCAGAACTGGGCATCCCCCAGCTGCCAGAAGTGGAGACCGGCCGCGAATACCCCACCATAGAGGTGGTTCGCGAACTCCTGGACCATGGAGAGAGGGGTTTTGCTGAAAATAGCCTTGGGAGCTGTCTGGATTATGCCCACGTCGGGCCTTTGCTCCATAGCGGCCACCAGGCGCCCTAAGGCATCCGCGCTCATGAGGCTATCCGCGTCAAAGACTATCATGTAGCGGTAGTCCTTACCGTAGCGCCTACAGAAGTCAGCTATGTTTCCGCTCTTGCGCTTGAGGTTGGACTGGCGGTGGCGGTAGTAGAGCCCTCCCCCCTTGGCTTTTCCCTCCAAGTTAGAGGTATTCCCCGCCCCATCTTTAAGAAATCCATCCTCGTCTTCCCCAGCTTCCCCAGCCTCCCCATCCCCCTCTTTTTCTTCCATGGCTTGGAAGTCCCTAAGAAGCTGGTGATAGGCCTCCTCCTCCAATACCCAGGTGTCCGGATTGGTGCTGTCCGATAAAAGATATATGTCAAAGTGGGAGCTGGTCCCGGCGTCCTCCAGGACCTTCCTCAGGGTCTTCACCCCGGCTGAGACCTTGAAGGGGTCCTCGTTGTAGACCGGAAAGAGGATGGCGGTCACGAAATCTGTGGGTAGTTTAATTTCCGTCCCCGCGGACGGAAGTCCGCGGGTAATCTTGAAGCGATCCTTTTTGATGATAAGAAGCAGAAAGCCCGTGAGCGAGCTCCAGAACCCCACGGATATCCAAGCGAAGAGCACCGCGAAGAGGGCTGTCATCACATAGCTAAGCAGAGGCCGCTCCTGGAAAGGAAGGAGCGGAAACATAGTGGACGCGGCGAAATAGGTGGGGGTGACTATGAGGATTATGAGGACTATCCGCCGTAAATAGCCCTGGAGCTCCCAAGGTTGGGGGTGCTTCTGTTTCAAGATTTGCTTCTTCTCTGCTTTAAATATCCTTAGTATCTCTACTTAAGAGGCGCCAAGGGGCTCCGGTGGATCTCTTTGTGGGGGATGTCCACTATCTTTCCAAAACCCAAAGCCCTTTCATCAAAGAGCTGAAATAAGCTCTTAAAGGCCTCAGGGAGCGTAGACCCTTTGGGAAACTCCTCCAGGAGGGTCTGGACCAGGCCCACGGTCTCAGGGACCGGTAGCTCACTTAGGAGCGTATAGAAAAGGGCGCGCCTTAAGGCGCGGTCGTCTTTTTCTTTTTCCATGATCTTACTCAACTAACTTAGCTATCTAAGGGGAAAGTCATAGACAAAGTGCTCGCTTATGGGCTGGGGGAGGTTTTCTCCCCGGACCAGGTGCACCACCACCCTCTTGGTGCTATCAACCTCCTCTTGGTTACTGAGGAAGTTGTCCACAATGCCTAAGGGTTTGGGGGGTTTTATCTTAAGTCTTAGCCTCCAGCCGCCGGTAACGCTATTTTTGACTAAGATCTTCTCTAAAACAGGGTTCTCTGGACCAGTTTCCACCACGGATGCCAAGCCCTCCACCGGGGTGATGGAGTTTAAGACCGTGCCCTCGAAATCCAGGTAAAACTCCGCGAAATCCTCGGAAATCCTGTTTAAGAGCCTATTGGAGACCACCTTCCCCAGGCTGTGGGGGGTGGATGCCGGAGGCAT
>JAITJT010000153.1 GCA_031278795.1 Deltaproteobacteria bacterium
AAGGCCACGGACCTCTGGCAGGATATTATCCTTGGCCGCGAGCTTTATTTGCGCTATATCCTGGACCAAAGCGTATTAGGTAAGGAGAACCCGGAGCTCTTACTCATGATCGAAGAGTACCGGGACGACCGCAACGTAAAGTTCGAGTTGGATCAGATCTGCAATAAGCTAAATAACGACCACATAACCGGCCCGGTTCTCCAGAGCCTCATCAACCGTTTCCAAGAAACCCTGGATTTGGCCGAGGAGTGGCTGGACTATCACCGAAACCTCAAAAAAAGCGTCATCAGGCGTAACGCCTACTGGCAAAACGTCCTAAACGACTACTCTCTTAAGGCTGATAGGGCCATCAAGAACCTAGAATCCCACAAGGGCCCGGTGGCAACGCTTTTAAAAGAGAGCCTTATGGAGATTAAAAGCCAAAGCCTTACGAGTGTCATTAGTGATGACCCTAGCGAGGAGAGCTTCAGAAGAACCGGAGGGCCCATATATCTTGAGAACCCGGAATATGACCTCCGCGCGAGGCTAATAGCCGTCGATAAGGTCAAATACACGGTGGAGGGGCACCTCCCTAGGCTAAGGGAGTTTTTAAAATTCCTGGAGTCCAAAGACCAAGACAGCTTGGGAGGCTATCTAAGGCATCTAAATAATACTGAGCTACTTATCCCCTACGCCTTTTTAAAGACCAAACCCCACTACGCCAAGCTAACGCATCCGGATAGCCCCTTAACTCTTAAAGCGCTCTTTGAGGAGGCCCTGGCTATTTACCCCCAAAGGGTGGAGGCCTTCCTAAACGATGCCTTGTTTAGCCTGAGGAACCTCCGCCTTACGGGCGCCATCACCCGCACGGACGAGGGCCGCCTCATAGTGAGGCTCATGGCCCAGAAGGCCGAGCTGGGCACCATCAGGGATAGCATGCCGGAGGAAGACCCAGAGGAGGCATCCTCAGGGCAAGCTAGATCCGAGGATCTGGAGCTTTCCGACATGCCCGGGATAGAGTACCTGGAACCCTTGGCCAAGATCAGAGCCGAGGTGCAGGACTCTCTAGACTTTATGGAGAGGCTGGGAAGTGAGAACCTAAATTCACTTAGAACCGCCTGGGCCCAAAACCGGGAGCTCTGTCTCTTCGGGAGAGGCGCCCCAGCTGACACTTATACAGCGCTTTCTGGGGGAAAGAGTAGTAATACGCGAAATACGGAAGATTCCGTAAGAGAGCTCTATGACGGAGAGGTTAACTCACACCTAGATGACGGAGAGCTAAGGGCCACAAGGTCCCTAATTAGGCGCCTCAGGCACCTAACCCTTGAGGGTGAGGACCTTCCCGCACTCCCCATGCCCGTGGACAACACTAACTACCTGGCTGATTTCGCGCGCTTCCTAAACCTTAGCCACAACCACCCCTCTCCCTTCCACTATGTATTGGAAAAGGAGAGCCCAAATGACCAAAACAGCCTAAACCAATGTCTTGCCCATTGGTCCAAGCTAGCCAACCTCCATGACCTGGATACCAGGGCCCTAGAAGAGGAGCTCCAGGCCTTTATGAACACCTTTGGGGTAGCGCTTCCCAGGTTGAGAAACTCCCTCATCATGGACGGAGCGCCCCACTACCTGCGCCTCTACCATATTGAGACCACTATGTTCTCAGCGGCTCCCATATTGGTGCCTAAAGAGTGCCAAGAGGCCCTACTCATGCTCAGCTGGTGCGAGAACCCTAGCGCCCAGGACTTCGAGGACTACATAGAACGCCTGGAGGATAACTCCAGCCCTCTCATAATACTAAGCTTCTCAGCCCTCACCCTGGGCCAAAGGGCCAGGGTGCTCCATATGGCTAGGAGGCGCGGCCTTAACTTCTTCCTAACAGATATGTTCCACTACGCCTTCATGGCGACCCTTAACCTGACGGCCGCCCCAGAGCGGCGCCGGGCCTTCCTCGCGAGCTCAGTTATCTCCGGAAATCTAAACCCTTACCTAGAGTCCGTGAAAGGTGAGAGCCGGGTATTTGGGGGAAGGTCAAGACTCGTGAAGCAGCTCTGGGACACGGCCGGCCCCTCCATGCTCTACGGAGGAAGGCATTTGGGGAAGAGCGCCATCTTAAGGCATCTGGCAAGCGATCCGGCCAGGCACAAGCCCAAGGACGGTCAGCACATAATCTATGAAGACGCAAGTAAATACCTTAGCCTCTCTGATCTAATAATTGAGGCCTTCGCGCCCCTTGGCTTCAAGCTAAGTGACACAGAAGAGCTTCTTCCCAAGATAGTGAAATTTTTAAAGCTTGGCTCCAGCACTGTTAAGATAAAGAGGGTGCTCCTCTTAATTGATAACGCGGACACGCTCTTGGAAGAGGATATAGCCCTGGGGCTTCCAAACCTCACCTTATACTCCGAGATTAGCGATCTCTCCCAGGGAAGCTTCAGGGTGGTCTTCTGTGGAGGAAGGGTCACCAGGTTACTATCCCTCTATGTACCCAACCCCATATCCAAGGGGAAGGCCCCTCTGATTATGGGCCCCATGGACGAAACCGACGCCAGGGAGATTCTTGTTCCCCCTCTTTCCACCCTAGGCTATGAGCTCCCCAACAAGAGCTTCCCGGGACGCGTGCTTACCTTGGCCGAGGGCTACCCGGGCGTGCTATCAGGTTTTGGCCGCGCTTTAATTGACCATGCGCAAGAGTCCCTCTCCCCGGACACCTTTCCCCCCTTTAAGGCGGCTGACAAGGAGATAGTCCTCTCCATGGACAATCTTGATCTTAAGAGCTCTTTGGTCAAAATCTTTGAGGACTCCTTGGGAAGCCATCCCCTTCACAAGCTGATAGCCTACACTATCTTCTTCCTCACCAAGGACCAGGAGAGGAGTCTCTTTTTGGAAACCGTGGAGCCTCAGAAGATCCTCTCTGAGCTATCTTCCAACCATAGGGACTTTGAGAGCTTGGGCTTGGAGAGTCTCATACTTACCTTGGACGAGATGGTGGACCTTTCCATTCTAGCTAGAGAGGGCGCAGGCTACCGCCTGCGCCCGGAGAGAAGCTCCGCCATGCTCCCCCGAGACGACGATCTGATCCTCTCCGTGGTCATGGGCTTAGACTCGGAGCAGACTAAGATGTCATCTCTAAGCCTAAACTCCCGCCAGCTCTCTTCATCTTTCCAGAACCCCCAGAGCCTAAAGGCCAAGCTAAAAGAGTCTCTCGAGTTTAGTGACTCTAAGCTAAAGCCCACCCATATCCCTCTAGAACCAGACGGCTTGTCCTTTAAAGATGCCTTCCCCTCGCCTCTCACCTTCCACCAGCAGCACCTTATCTTAAACGCGAGCGAGGACATAGTCCTCATAGGATGCGAGGCCGAAGGGATTAGTAGAGTAAAGCCCCAGCTCATGACCCTTTCCCTTTATAACGGCCACTCGGTTCTAGATCTAACTCCTAATCCCAAAGATGAAGGGCCACTCGACGCCTCTAGCCTCAACGCCCTTCTTAGCCCACCCAACCTCAAGCTCCTCCATCCCCTGGAGCAAAATGTCCTAGTGATAGTTGACCTAAATGAGGGGGCTCCAAGAGAAATACACTTAGTTAAAGACTTCTTTCTGGGCATAAAGGAGCTCCGCCGCTTCACTCTAGTATTCCTCATCCACCAAGAAGCTGAGGAAAAACTCCCAGACCTAAGCTCATTTTCCAAATCCAGCATAATAAAGCTCCAGAAATGGGAGAGGGGTGACCTCTTGAGACTTTTGAAGGATAGGCTCAAGGAAGGGGACCTGGAAAGAGAGGTAGATGAGCTCATGGAACTCACCCAGGGGCAGGATAAGTTGCTCTTAGATATGATTAAAACAAATAGCCCGGGAAAGCTCGACCCCAAAAAGCTTGGCACGCTAAATCCCACCTTGGAGCCTTTCCCAAAACCGCCATCCACCCAAAAAGACCTAGGGGATAGGGGGCATTTTGAGGATCACGATGTCCCTAATCCTTGAAAAGGACCCTATAAGCTAGGGAATCCTAGCCCAGGGAGCTAACAAGAGCGCGTAGGTTTCTAGCTTTGGGGTAAAATAAAAAAAGGCCTTGAAAGGCATGAATTCATGACACGCAAATTTAACCTAGGGAGGAATATTTAACCAAAGCTTGTTAGAAACCTTTTTTAAGCCTCTTCCCTTTCTCTTTACCCTATCTCCCTCCCCTTTTTTTAGAGGGAAAGGGGGGCTCGCCCCCGGTTTAAGGCCAATAGAGTAAAGGCATTGTAGTTTAAGCTATAAAAAGGTAAAGGCGTTTATAGTATATGGTATTTAAAGGAATTGAGCGGTAAAATTATTTAAGTGAGGGCGCTTACGGCTCCCCAATGATTTTGGATTATTCCTTATAAGTAGAATGGCTAGTAAAGCAAAGCCAGTAAGCATTAGGATCTTGGTATATCTTTTAAGAGACAAACACTTTTTTTAATTTGGAGACAATTTATGTTGAACACTAATTTTAGAACCATGGCCCTCAACAACCGTGAGAGCGCCATCATTCAGGATACGGGGGATCCAGGCATGTATCGATACGACCGATTTATTCCGCGAAGTTATCAGCGTTTCATCACAGGTATAGGTGAGGAGCTCAAGAAGGGAAACAATGTCATATTGCGCATTCCAGCGCCTAACCTCAACGACAATTTTCTTAGATCCCTTCAGAGGATAATCCGCGAGCACGCGGGCCCTGAACTTGAAATCCTGGACGCCGGACGCAAAACTGATTACAAAAGCCTTCTCTCTTTTTTAAACGACGAGCTTTCACTTAGAAACAAGACGGATCGCAAAAAAAACATCCAGGCCCACTTCAAATCTGAAAGCGGAACCTTTTCCGCCCTCATCCTCCACGGACTAGATTCCTGGAGCGAGGCCTCACAGAAGCAAGTGTCCGTGGAACTTTCCCACATCGTGAGCTTCACCCGCAATGAGGGTAGAAACCGCGGACGCCTTGAAGGACGACGATTCCTGGCCCTGGTCTCACCCCTTTTTAATCTACCGCCCGACTCAGAGGGACTAAGTATTCTAAACTGGTGGGGAGTAACCACCCCGGCGGATCACGAGTTCCTCTTCGAGGAATACATAAACGACCGCCGCGAGAGCATGCCCCAGGCCATGTACTGGTGGCTTAAGGCCATATCGCACTCTGTGGGAGGAGACGACCCACAGCTAATTGAAGCCATAGTGGAGCGAGCCCCCCGCACCCTAGACGAGGTGGGGGAAATACTTCTGCAACACAACCCCTCCAAGAGCCGTCTAGGCCAGAGTGATTATCACAGGCATTTCCTCTTCCGCAAACTCTCACCTGATCCAGGCCGGGCACCTTCCCAGAAGTCCGACCGCAGGCTCTGGAGCCTGGGGCTCCTGGCCCCCAACCGCTACAGCCTCTACCATCCGGTCATGCTCACCTTGGATCCGGCCATCTTGGAGAAGACCATAGCCATGGGCCAGAGGGAGGTGTTCTTTCCCCTCATAGACCAGGTGCACGCCTTCATAACCTACGTGGTGGAGGAGAAGATTGGTTCCCTGGAGCACCTCTTCCAAGACGACCCGGAGAGCGACAAAAAGTACGAGAAGATCCTAAGCGAGATAAGCTTTCTCCACTACAGCCTCCAGAACCTGGTGAAGGGGAGCGTCCAGGAGTTTCCCGAGACCCAATCCCTCTGCGCCCTGTCCAAGCTCTGGACCAACATCCGCAACCTCTCCGCCCACGTGAGGATGCTTCCCTATGAGTATCTGGAGAAGGCCATCTCCCACTACGAGAGTCTTTACCAGAGCATGATCCGCTGAAATAGCAAGCTTCCTCAAAGCTTGCTGTTTATATAAGCCCACGCTGCCTTATGGTCAAAGTGAAAGGTGAAAAAGGCTGATGACAAGGCCTATGGCATAAGGCTAATCGCGGATGAGGCGACAGATTCATGTAGTAGCTCCGCTGAATGAGAACATTCGCGACTAAGGCTAAAGCGTCTGATGAA
>JAITJT010000243.1 GCA_031278795.1 Deltaproteobacteria bacterium
AGAAAAGTCCCGATCAGAACTAACATGTTTAAGTAGAATAAGTCTTTCTTAAAGCTAGTGTAACGTTATTGTCGTAAAACCTTTCCGAATATAGTCCTGATCCTATATATGCGTCGCGCTATATTAAATAGTTAATGTTTCACAACATCTTTATGAGCGGATCTAAATATTTACGTAGCCCCTACAAGCCTTTTCAAAACGCATGGAATTACTAAGCAAATACTATATTTACATAGAGTGTTTTTATCTAAGTTTTTGCTTTAGTTTTTAGCCTATAAAAAAAAAGAAATTTATTATATTCCATATAGGCTTGATTCAATGTTTGTCTTACTCCAAATTTGGCGAAAAATATTTATACTAAATATCATCACATTGCCTGTTATTAATGATAAATCCAACAAAAAAAGAGTGCCTTGCAGCACTCTTTTTTTAATCTGAGGGTTTCTTTTGGACTTGAGACTTATGCTGAAAAACTCTTAAAAACGACGCTCTTTAAAATTTCTGGGGGCCGTGTTTCATATACTTTCCAGTCGCGATGGAGTGGAAGAGCGGGAAGCACAGCTGGGCGTTGGAAACAAGGGAAAGGGAGGTCTTCTCGGAAACTTGGAAGTCACTATCGGCTATACGCTCCTCCCATCTATCCTCCATGGCCGCGGCGCTCTCGCCAATGGCCGAGCCGCTGTCCTTCGCCAGGAGAAAGAGCATGCTGGATATTGACTGCACATTGTTTAGATAGAGCAGATCCATCCTGGCCTGGTAGTGGACGTCCCTCCTGGTCGCTATGACCTCCGCCCGGTTGAGGAGATCGTCCATGATATCCTCGAGGTTTTGGTATTTTTCCGGGGAGAGGACCTTTATGAGAAGAGAGGTCATGATCACAATGCGGTTGGACCAGTAGACCCTGGCCTCGGCGATTTTCGCTGGCTGCGATTTGGCCTTGCCGATGGCGGACTCTTTGGTCACGTTCACAAACTCGGATAGCACCTCCTGGTTGTCTTCCTTCCCGGCTATGATGACCACCAGCCTGGAGAGGGCCTCGGAGTAGAGGACTAGGGTGTAGATTTCCTTTATTTCCAAGGACATCTTGCCGTTGGCCCACAGCCGCTCCAGAAGCCCGGATCTGTCAGCGTAGTAGTTCCCGTAGGTTGTGGGATCCAAGACCGCAACGGTCATGAAGAGCGCCAGATCCGTCTCCTTGAGGGAGAGGGCCTGGATCATCTTGGGATCCTTGAGGGAAAGGAGAGAGGTCTCATAGTCGCTTTTTATGAGATTGAGACTGTACTCCAAGGTGTCCATGTTGAGGGTTCCGACTCTCTGCGAGACAAGCTGGTTGGAACTCTCCTTCCCTTTGGGAGCGTCGCGCTTTGGCTCTCCGGACTTCTGGGCATAAAGCTGACTCGGAAAGGCGGTGATTGCTAGGATGAGCATGAGGGCTGTGAGGAGAGAAAGCCTTATTGGACATATAATTGTAGAAGACATGGTGGCGAATCCGAGCGTAGGGCTCAGGTTCCCTCTTTCCAGGATTCCAGGTATTCCTCCTGCTCCTTGGTGAGCTTGTCTATCTTGGCGCCCAGGGCGTCCAGCTTCAGCCTGGCAATCTCGTGGTCAATGGCCGCCGGAACCGGGGAGACCTTCAAGGGGAGCTTGCCCTTGTGCTTGATCACGTACTCCGCCGAGAGGGCCTGGTTGGCGAAGGACATGTCCATGACGCTGGAGGGGTGGCCCTCGGCCGCGGCCAGGTTGATGAGGCGGCCCTCGCCCAGGACGTAGATGCTCTTTTTCGAGCTCTTGAGCACGTACTCCTCTAAGAAGTCGCGGATCTGCCTCCGTGAGGAGCTCACCTTCTCAAGGCCCTGGAGATCCAGCTCCACGTTGAAGTGGCCCGAGTTGCAGACGATGGCGCCCGACTTCATGAGCTCGAAGTGCTCGGTGCGGATGACGTTTATGTCGCCTGTCACCGTCACAAAGAAATCACCTATGGGGGCGGCCTCGTGTAGGGGCATGACCCGGAAGCCGTCCATGATGGCCTCCAAGGCCTTCAGGGGATCCACCTCAATCACTATGACCCTGGCTCCCTCTCCACTGGCCCGCATGGCTACCCCTTTTCCGCACCAGCCGTAGCCGCACACCACAAAGTCCGAGCCCGCGATGAGCCTGTTGGTGGATCTGATGATGCCGTCAATGGTGCTCTGGCCGGTTCCGTAGCGGTTGTCGAAAAAGTGCTTGGTCATGGCGTCATTCACCGCGATGACCGGGTATTTCAGGGCCTTGTCATGGGCCATGGCCTTGAGTCTGATCACCCCGGTGGTGGTCTCCTCGGTTCCCCCTATCACGTCGGGGAGGAGCTCCGGGTATTTGGAGTGGAGGGTGGAGAGGAGATCGGCTCCGTCGTCCATTGTTATCTGGGGCTTGGAGTCGATGACGGAATAGATATGTTTGTAGTAGGTGTCGTTGTCCTCGCCCTTGATGGCGAAGACCGGAATCTTATCCGTTTTCACCAGGGCCGCGGCCACGTCATCCTGGGTGGAGAGGGGGTTGGAGGCGCAAAGATAGACCTCGGCCCCTCCGGCTTTGAGGGTGCGGCAGAGGGAAGCGGTCTCGGTGGTCACGTGGAGACAGAGCCCAAGACGAACGCCCTTCAAGGGCTTTTCCTTCTGAAAGCGTTTCTGGATAAGATCCAAGACGGGCATGCTCTTGGCCGCCCACTCTATCCTGTCGTTTCCCTTGTTGGCGAGCGCTAGATCTTTTACATCGTGTAGATCGTGTTTCAAAACAGACTCCTTGAAAAAAAGTTTTGTAGGTGAATGATAAAAATGATTGTTATTTGACTGAAAAGAAATGGTGATAATTTGTGGGGATAATTTGTTTTTATTCTAAGAATAATAGGCATATCAAGTGTTTTTGACAGCTTATGTTAAATATTTGTTTTTTCTTAGTGCGTGAATTAATTTTTGATTCTTCATCATTTTACTTCAAAATTAAAGTGTTAATCCTCAGGGGCGCATTTTGGGGAAAAATGGGATCAACATTTGCTCTTTTACAATGATATTTTAACGGATGGATTTTAGCAAGTTTTTTGATGGTTTTGCCCTATTTTAGGCCCGCTTTTTAATTGTAGTTATTTGATAAGATTTTAATAAAAATTTTATCTTAAAAATGTTATTTTATATCGCAATTATTTTATGATAACCATCTACATTTTAATACATGTCAGTTTTAAGCTAAATTCACTTGATAATTTGCCTAAAAGATTGTGTTGGGAAGGGGATAAAACATGAAAATTCTGACAACAAAATAAGGATTTTTTTAGATTGAGCCTCATTTTCTTTAAAAACCGCCATTTTTTATATTTTACAAGTTATTAATTTTTAAAATACTTATTTTATCTTTCTGGGTTCTATATTATTCCAATTTTGCAACTATTAGAGCACAATATCTAGAGCAAATTTAGAATATTTGCTTAAATATTCTATTTTTGGGTATCGCTTTTAAAATTATCCTTGACAAAACAATGTTTGAGATTATAAAAACGATTAATTATATGTTAGATTTTTTGGAAGTTGTGGAGGATTTTATCAGCGTGAGTGATGATTTTCACATAGATGCCTCAAAACTTGACTATGACGCATACGCAAAATTAGTTTACGACAGTTTAGTATCTTATTTATTAGATGAGGCAACCAAAGGTAAGCAAGAAGCCCAGACTCTACTCTCACGCTTGGATGGGCAAATTAAGTCAAACGATCGCCTCTTTGATTCTATCTTTAAGAACCCTCTCTACGATGCTTCTATACAAAGCTCAAAATCCCAAAGTACAGAGGCGAACCTCTCCGGCAATGCCCCTTGGGGTGGAAAAAGCTTTGGAACCTATATTAAGGGACTAAAGAAGATACCAAAGCCTGAGATTGAGGCTCAGTACCTTGCGGGCTGCGCATTTATCGTCGGTCAGGGCATTAAACCTGATTGCCCCGAGGCCTTTAAATGGTACCAAATGGCAGCGCTTAAAGAGCACCCCCTGGCGCAATTTATGTTGGCGGATATGTATTATATTGGCCTAGGCGTAAAAGAAGATAAGAACAAAGCCCTGGAATATTACCGAAAGTCCTCTGATAACGGATGCGAAATGGCCAAATTCAA
>JAITJT010000268.1 GCA_031278795.1 Deltaproteobacteria bacterium
CCCTTTTGCTCCGTGATGGAGTCCATGTCCGAGGTCTGGAAGCTTATCTCTCCGTCGTGCATGACCGCCAGCTTGTCCGAGAGCTTAAAGATTACCCTCAGGTCGTGGGAGATGAAGAGGTAGGAGGCGCCGGTCGCGTCTCGGGCCCTTTCCAAGAGATCCAGGACCAGGCCCTGGCTTCCCATGTCCAGGGAGCTAACCGCTTCATCTAAGACCACCAGCTTGGGCCTCGAGGACATGGCCCTGGCTATGCAGATGCGCTGGAGCTCGCCGCCGCTGAACTGGTGGGGGAGCTTGTCCTGCTGGGCGCCGTCCAGGCCCACCTTCTCCATGAGCTCCCCCACCCGGCTTATTATCTGGCTCTTACTTAGCCTAAAGAAGTTCTTGAGGGGCTCCCCGATTATCCTTCTAGCCGTGAACCTGGGGTTCACGGCTCCGTGGGAGTTCTGGAAGACCACCTGCACCTCCTTCCTCCAGTTCTCTTTCTCGGTGCCGTGAAGATCGCTTAAGGGCTTTCCGTAGTAGAGGATGCTCCCGGAGTCGGGTTTCTCCAGACCCAAGATTAACCTCCCCAAGGTGCTCTTACCGCTTCCACTCGCGCCTAAGAGGCCCAGGGACTCTCCTTCCCCTATGTTTAGACTAATGTTTTTAAGGACGTCCACGGTTCTCTGTTTGGTGAAGACCCCGCCCTGGCGGTAGCTCTTGGCCACGTTTATAACGTCTATCACTTGGGGCATGGTTCTTTCTCCTCTATGTAGTTCATGAATTTGACGAAACGCTGGTTGTAGAGCTCCGTGTGGGCCTTTAGTAGCTCCTTGGTGTAGTCGTCGGTGGGGTTCTCGAAGATATGCTGAATGGTTCCAGTCTCCAAGACCTTACCCTGGCGCATGACCATGACGTCATCGGCCAGCTTGGCCGCGACCGATAGGTCGTGGGTTATCAAGAGAAGAGACATGTGCCTGGATTCCACCCTATCGGCTATGAGCTCCAGCACCTGGGCCTGGGTAACCACGTCCAAGTCCGTTGTGGCCTCATCCGCTATGAGTAGCTGAGGCTGGGTTATTAAGGCCAAGGCCATCATCACCCTCTGGAGCATGCCTCCGCTCATCTGGAAGGGATAGAGGCTAAGAACGGGTATTGGGTCCTCAAAACCAGCCTCCTTGAGGTGAGCGGCCGCGTTTTCAGTGAGGGCCTCATTACTGGTATCCAGGCCGTGGGAGCCCATGGTCTCCTTGAAGTGCGATCTGATGGTTATGACCGGGTCAAAGGCGCTGATGGGATTCTGGAGCACCATGGAGACAATGGAGTTACGTAGCTGTCTCCAGTCGTCATCCGTGAAGGTGCTGGTATCCTTCCCGTCAATTATTATGTCACCTGTCACCTTATCCACGCTGGAGGGTAAGATGTTTAAGACGGAAAGGGAGGTCATGGTCTTACCTGACCCGCTTTCACCTAAGATAGCCAGCTTGCGGCTCTTCTCCAAAGAGAGGGACAAGTTGTCCACCAAGACCCTTCCGTCACCTTTGGCCCTGATGGTTAAGTCTTTTATTTCCAGAAAAGCGCTCATATTAGTGTCCTCCCTCAGCTAGCGATGGATCCAGCTTGTCGCGGAGTATGTCTCCTGGGATGTTGAAGGCCAAGACCGTAAGTAGGATCATCACACCGGGGCTAACCACCTGCAGTGGCTCGTTCCAGATGTACTGGCAGGCGTCTTTAATCATGACGCCCCACTCCGGGGTGGGCGGCTGAATGCCCAGACCTAAAAATGATAGACCCGCTATGTGGAGCAGCATGTGTCCAAGGTCCAAGGACCCTAAGATGCATATCTGGGTGAGTATCTGGGGGGCTATGTGGGTGAGGAAGATCTTGAACTGTGACCCGCCGCAGACCTGGGCGGCCAGGATATAATCCCTATGCTTGAGGTTAAGGACCATTCCCCTCACAATCCTCGCGTACCAGGCCCAGTGGGTGAGCACGATGGCTATGACCACGTTGGTGAGACCCGTCCCAAAGACCGCAATCAAGAAGAGGGCCAGGATGAAGGTGGGAAAGGTCATGAAGAGCTCACAGATACGCATGATGACGGTGTCCACCACCCCTCCGGCGTAGCCTGATACGGCTCCAGTTATGAATCCCGTGATGATGACGAAGACTATGGTTAAAATAACCGCGATCAAGGAGACCCGGCAGGCCCAGATGAGTCTCGACGCGATATCCCTACCCATATGGTCCGTTCCCAGCCAGTGCTCGGAGCTAGCCGGGCCAAAGCGCTCGAGGAGGTTAATCTCCAGCGGGTCGTGGGGCGCTATCAGGGGCGCGAAGATGGCGCAGATGACAAGTACCGCCAAGACCCCCAGCGCCAGACCCAGAAGCACCTTCCGGGTGGTCTTTCCCGTGTCCTTGTCGCCTATGTAACTGGTTTCCTCTAGAATCTCCAGAGGGTTCACATCTTCAGCTAGTTTGGGTGTGGTACTAGTCATGGTGTCCACCTCCCAGCCTAATCCTTGGATCCAGCATGGCGTAGAGGATGTCGGTCACTAGGTTACATATCACGAAAATGAAGGTCATGACCAAGACGAAGCACTGCACCACCGGAAAGTCACGGTTGTTGATGGCGTTAAGGGCGAAGCGTCCCAGGCCTGGCCAGGCGAAGACTATCTCGGCAATGACCGCGCCACCCAAGATTTCACCCAGGTGCATGCCCATGACGGTTATGACGGGGATTAGGGAGTTTCTGAAGATATGGTCCTTAAGTATGATGGACTCTTTCACGCCGCGGATTCTAGCGTAGAGTATATGCCTAGTGTGGAGCTGATCCAGCATGTTTCCCCTAATTAAACGCATGTTTATGCAAAGGGACATGAAGGCCGCCGTAAAGGCCGGCATGAGCACGTAGGTAATACCCCCAAATCCCATGGGCGGCAGCCATTTAAGCTTGATGGAGAATAAGAGGATCAAGAGGAAGGCCAGCCAGAAACTGGGCGTGGCCACGCCTATGTATGACACAATCCTACAGACGTGGTCCGGTACACGGTCCTTGTACACAGCCGACAGAATCCCCAAAGGTACGCTGATGAGTATGGTCATGAGCATGGAAACCGCCGCCAGGTACAAGGTGTTGGGGAGATACAATAGGAGGTGCTCGGTAACCGGCACCCCTGTGGTGAAGGATTTCCCGAAATCCAGGTGAAGGGCGTTCCAGAGCCAGCTGAAGTACTGCACCGGCAAAGACCTGTCGAGCCCCAGGGCGTGCTGCGCGGCCTTGATGGCCTCGTCGGTGGGGGGAATCCCCGAGAGGCGCACGTAGCTAAGCGCCGGGTCGTTGGGCCCGCAGTAGAGCATTATGAAGACTATTATGGAGACCCCCAGCATGAGGGGTATTAGTAGGAGTAGTCGGTTAATTATAAATTTAACCATAGTTATTTCCTTAAAAGGGTATCGCCCCTCCAGGGCCAAGCGAAACGCTTAGTCCTGGCGTGTTTCTAGCTTGGACACATCTTCCCGTTTGGATAAGGATTATGTCCAGGGCGAGTATATTTTTGTTGTAATTTACGCTTAAACAAGTGTCTTTTAACCAAAGACACTTGTCTTATTATTATATGTAACACGGAATATAATCGGAACTTGTCCAAAAAGCTCTGAGCGATAGCTAAAAGCCAAAAGCCAAAAGCTAAAAGCTAAAAGCCAAAAGCCAAAAGCTAAAAGCCAAAAGCCAAAAGCCATCAAATTAATATTAGACTAGCTAGCGTCTTATTTCGTGTAATTTATGTCGTAAAAGAAAATTACGCGTGTTTTTCCTAACCATTGTCGCACTAGAGTCTTATAGTTACACTACAGTCCCTAGTCTGTAAGGAAAAGCATGGTAAAGCGCCGGCACGTCTAATAATATCTAGAGCTGTGAGGACAAGTTCCGACAATGTTTTCCATGATTAGTTGAAATATAAAATTGTAAAGAAACTCAATTAAATGAATCTCAAAAAAGAAAAAACTATTTGAGTTTCTTCATCTTGTTGAAGGGTATGAAATTTCTGTCCTGACCGAACTCGAAATCTTCAAAGACTCCAGCCTTGTAGGCCGCGAGAAGGGAAATGGTGTGAACCGGAACGTATACGGCCTCATCATGGATAATGGTGAAGACTTGCTTGATATAGTCGTTACGCTCGTTTGCGTCGACAGAGGCGAGCATCTTGCCAATCATTTCGTCAATCTTGGCTTTGTCAGCGAGTCCAGCCTGGGCATGGTAGTCGATGTCGGTGGGGCGCCTCATCCCCGAAAGGGCCGCGATGGGCTCCAGGGGTGGTCCCCAGGTTTCCCTCGTTACTATATTGAAATTGCCTTCCCTGGTATGGGTCATGTACATATCAGCCTCGTCCGGGTGCAAAATAATGCTTATGCCGGCCTTGCTCGCCTGGGCCTGGAAGGCCTCGGCCAAGGATTTGTCAGAGGCGTTTGTGCCCACAAAGTTGAAGGATATCTCCAGCTTCTTTCCGTCTTTTTCCCTGACTGTCCCTCCGGCGGGAAGCACCCAGCCGGCCTCATCCAGGGTTTTGGCGGCTAAGTCGAGATCGAATGGATAGGGCTTGAGGCCGATGTCGCAGCCGGGAAAGGTGGGAGCGCAGTAGGTATAGGCCGGATCCTGATGACCCATGAAGAGTCCCTGTATAATCTCATCGCGGTTTATTACATAGTTGAGGGCTAGCCTCACCGCCTTGTCGTTGGTGGGTTCCTTGCCGGTGTTGAGAGCCAGGGTGAGCGTATTCATGGTAGGTGATACTTTGGTTACGTATCTGGGATCTTTGGAGAAACGATCAAACTCGTCGTAGCCAATCTGGCCGGCACCATATATGAGATCTATCTGGTCGGTTTCCAGGGCGATGGCCCTGGTCAGAGCGTCAGGGATGACCTTGATGATTACTTTCTCAGAAGATGGTTTTTCACCCCAATAGAGATCATTGCGCTCATAAGTGTCGCGCTCGTTGGGGACTATCTCGGTGAGCTTCCAGGGTCCTGTTCCAATGGGGGCTTTTATACCGTCAGCGGTGAAACCGCTATCCGGAAAGGCTTTGGGGCTTAGGAACCTGTAAGGACGGAAGGCGCTAAGATCGTTTAAAGTTGGGGCGTAAGCCTCATTTAGGGTAAGCTTGAAGGTCATGTCGTCGACGGCTTCCCATTTTTCAATTTTGTTGGTGACCTCTTGCCAGCTGTGGCGTTCCCGATTCTTCATGATGGTGTCAAAGTTTTTGACGACTGCATCTGCGTTAAAGGGCTCTCCATCGCTGAATTTGACCCCAGGCCTCAGTTTGAAGGTGTATTCCAGGCCGTCGGGCGATATCTCCCAGCTTTCCGCGAGACAAGGCTCTATGACTCCACCCTTGCCGTAATAGACAAGGGTATCATAGATCATCTGCTGGCCGAATATTCTGTTGGGATTGTAGAGATGTGGGTTTCCCTCACCTGAGTTGACCGGGTTTGAATAAACTATGACGTTTGGATCGGCGTTCAAAGTAAAAGGGAAAATGATAGTTAAAAGAAGCATTGAAAAGAACAACAATATTTTGTTCATACTTTCTCCTGGTGAGACTAATGATAGTCGCATCCCACGTAATTTTTGTTATATAATGGAGTGAGTTAAAAATGAGTAATAATAATAAAAAAATAAAGTTTAAAAAAAACATGTAGACTAGTATGGAATAATGAGACAGATAAAAATTCAAGTATTATTGATAAAGCTTATTGGGTCTAGAAATCAAAGTTTACAATGGTATAAAATGCATTTATAGCGTGAATTGGCTTAGTTAGTGATAGTGGGGATTTAGGACCCGTGGTAATTGCGCGGGCGACAGCGCCCGATTATGATAAAAAATCTAAACTATCCGTTAACTTTAGGGCGGCGTCTTGGTCAGGTTTTGGTGAGCCTTCTCAAGCTTGGTCTAGGCCTGAACATTTCTTTTACAAAGAGCAAATACCGCATCTAAAGGTCTCTTCGTAGTCTTTACTTTTGGCTTTTGTCAGTATATTTTAGCGCTGATTCATGATTTTTAATTTTACAATTAAGAGGACATAAGAGTCGCCTTGAAAAGTAGCAGTTTAAGCAAAGAACGACTCTTGAATCGTTATATTGCTTGATCAGAATCTTTCAGCTATGCGTTTTAAAATAAATTTGTATATCTATGTGGTAGTCATCTATTTTTATGTAGCAAGAACTAGTCTGAAAGAAGTCAGTTTTGATAAAAAAAGTAAAAAATGTGTTGTTAGGATATATTTTATACTGAGATCTTCAAAGTAAAGCTAATGTTTTTGAGCTGGATTAGTCCCTTAGAAACAAAGCGAAAAGACAATGATATTTTATTTCATTTTTTGAAAAAAGCAAAGCTGAGACTTTCTTTTTTAAGATATTTTTTATGTAGTAAAAAACACTCCCCTAGGTTTTCCATGATATATTATAGTATTTATGGAGAAACGAAACGCTACAACGGCTTTTATAATTGTTTCAAGCCAAGCGGTATTTTACTTTGATGTTGCTGCAACTAAGCGAACCCTTGAAATGCTTGAAGATCTTTGAACGCGCGATTGAGAGCTCCCGTGAGATTATGCAAAGTGAGGTGAAATATTTTTATTTTTCTTAAAAGCATCTCAAAGCTGCTTTAATATTCAATTTTTGCATGTAATATACATGATTAGACAATATTAGATAAGACAAACTTTAGCTTTGTGCCATGAAGCCATCAAATGACTCTTTGGCGTCTTTTGCAAAACAATTACCTATGGCTGCGGCTGATATCCTCTTATCTAGTGCTTGATGTCCATATAATACGCCATAGAGAACTAGACTTCACCATAAGGCCTAAATATGGTGGTTTAAGCAAAAAGTTTTTCTTGAGCAGCTAGTCTTCCGATTGAACATGTTTTTCTAGGATGCTCTGTATTTATATTTTGAGAATCAAAAACAACTACAGAACGATAAAAAAGTGTATCAGCGAGACCTATAAGAAAACGCTAAAAGGGAAGGACCTTAAGTCAAACAATGAATCAGGTTTAGTGCGTTTTACTATAGTTATGTAATTGTACGCAGAACACATATTGTTATATTAGTTGGATTAGCAGAACGAATGAATTGTGAGTCTTTTTGAAGAATAGATTTTTTGTAAATTCCAAAACTAGTACACTTGGGGCGCGAATTTTTTCTTTCGCCAAAGATATTTATGCCGCGCTGATCTGAGAAAAGTTTCAAGCATTACTTGCGAAAAGAAGATAAATTGGCTTTTCTTTTTCATCACCTTTTTTCAACACCTTTTATCTATGCGTGAAATTATTGGCGCTTATTTGGTCTTTTCGAAAGGAACCCACGCCAAAGAACTAAAGAGCTTTTCTCCAGAACCTTGGGGCTCAGGGAGACCTCTTTCAAAATCATGAAATTTAGGACACTCCCCTTTCAAAGGTGAAAATATTGGGAGCCTGGATCCTAGAAACTTTGAGTAGGAGTCGAGGGAGAGTGGGGTGGGCTTCCTCGAAGC
>JAITJT010000193.1 GCA_031278795.1 Deltaproteobacteria bacterium
GGCATGTTGAGGGGGTCACCGTCGTTGTTGTTCTCGGAATCCGGCGTGGGCTGAGGCATGCCCGTGGGCTCCTCGCTCTTGGGTGGCTCAGGTGGGGTCTCGGCTTTGGGCTCCTCAGGTGTCTCCGGTGGGGTCTCGGGCGCTAATGGCTCCTCCGGGGGTGTCTCGGGCGCTTTGGGTTCCTCCGGAGTGTCTAGGGGCGGATCCCCTTCCACTTTGGCGTCCTCCTGGGCCGTGGGAAGCTCGCCCGCGGGCGCGCCATCCACCACGGTACCGTCGCCAGCGTAGCTACCACCGCCCCTAGCCACCAAGGTGTCGTCGTCATCGGGGATCTCCAGGGGCTTACCTTCCTGGGTAAGAGGGGCCTGGGGGGCTCCCGGGTCTCTGGGGATGGGGCAGGCCTCCAGTTCTTCACTATAGCGGTCGCGGAGGCTAAAGAGCTTATCCTGCAAGCCTCGCTGGGCCTCTAGATCCACCTGGGGGAGGGGTACCATCCAGGGAAGGAGCTTCAAGAACCATAGGAGTAAAAAGAGTAGGAGGAGGGGAAGTAAAAGAGCCAAAAGCGGCCCTAAGAAGAAGAGGCAGCCGCGTCTTCTGGGAATGAGCCCCACTGGAGGTGGCGGGGTCAGGGGCTGTTGCCAGGTGGGACCCTGGGAGATAGGTTGGATTGGGGCCTTGGGTACCGGAGGTGGGGCTGCGAGGAAGGTTCCGGTGCCTTCGGTCAATTCGCCCGACATGCGGGTGGCGTCACCGTCCTGGGCGTCCGCGCCCCAGTTGGTGGCGATTAGCCTGTCACCCACCATGAAGAGCTTGAAGCTGTCCCGGGTCTCCACTATCTGCTCCACGCATTTGCCGGCGTAGATGCGGTTGGCTGACTGGGACTTTGCGAGTTTTGCGGCTAGCTCCTTGAGGTTTTCGATATTCTCATCTAGGAGGGAGATGGCCTTGGTCTTCTCCTCTGGTGTTAGCTCGTCAAAGGGCCTGGCCTCACCCGGGATAGGTGGGTACCACTTGACCACTCCTTCCCTCTGGATAAACTCTGGCTCGGACAGGATGGAGGGGCTTCCCTCCGGTAGCTCGCGCTCCAGAAGGCTCTGGAGCAGATTGTACTTGTCGATGACAGTGGTGCCATCTATGGCTTTGAGCCTTAGATCCTGGAGCTTGGATATGGATAAAGGTGTCCTGGACATTGGTCCTCGTGGATTAGCTTTAATTTAACTCGTATTTAACTAGCGCTCTGGAAGCTTATGTGCTTTTGGTTGAGGAAATCTATGATGGAGTTACTGCCCTGGGCCACCTGGCTCTGGGCGTTGGAGTCCGGCTCCACGTTTATCCAGGTGTTAATGCCCACCACGTTGCCGCTGGCGTTGACCAAGGGGCCTCCGCTGTTGCCGCTGGCGAGCTGCGCCGTGTGGTTTACAATGTTTGCTCCCTTGGAGTCCTGCACCACCGAGACCACGCCTTCCGAGTAGACTATCTCCGGCACGGTGCTTAAGTTACCGGAGAGCATCTCCTGGAACTTGGGGTCAGAGGCGATGATGAAGCCCGGATAGCCCCAGGCGGCCACTCGGTCGGTCTTTTTAGGTTCGCTCTGGCTAATCTTAAGTACCCCGTGCTGGCCCGGGTCATCCTCTAGCTCTATTACTGCTAGATCCTGCTGGTAACCCACCCCGTAGCCCTTGTCGGTGTAGGCCACCAATTTGGCCCTACGCCCCTTCTGGAGGGCCTTGTTGTTGACCAATATATCGTCGCCCTGGCCCTTACCCAGGGCCGACTCCACCACGTGGCGGTTGGTTAGTATCTGGCGCTCGTTTATGAAGAAGCCGGTTCCGGAGGTGGTCTCGCTCATTACAAAGACCGTGGCGCTTTCAATGTTTTCACCAATGTCCGGGTACTCGGGCTCCACGTTCTCCATGGGCTTGAGGCCAGAGCCCTCTGGCGGGGTGATGGGCCTAAAGAGAGGAATGGAGTCCTCAATGGGCGCGGCCGCGCAGACATCTCCCTGGAGAGCGTTTGTGTAGCGCTCTATCTCGGTTTCCAAAACCCTCACGTTTTCCCTCTGGAGCTCGCCTAGGTTCATCTCGGCCAGGGCCTGCCTCTCTAAGAGCTTGGGATAGAAGAACTTGTAGAAGACCAACCCCAGGATTATGGCTAGTATCAGCCCAATTAAGAAGCCTGCGAGATAGAACTTGGCGTTGGATTCCTTTTGCGGCTGGCTCAGGGGCGGCTGGGCTAAGCCCTGGTTGTTGTAGGGATTCATGGTGGTAGCGTCTGCCATGGTCGCTCCTTAGAAATTGAGGGTTTGTGGCCCGTAAGACCGGGGGCTAGGGCTTGGTGAACCCGGCGCCCCCTCATGCCCCGTGTTCAATTAATGTTCTTGTTTCAAGATTTTTAAAGCTTTTACTTTAGTAAAAATGACGACACTCTATTCCGGAGAATCCGGAAAGGGTTATCCGCTATCTTGTTGGCTTATGCTGTTATGTTAATGCTTTTTGGGAATAGCTTTTTGGGAATAACTTTTTAGGAATAGCTTAAAGGAATTACTTTTGGGAAAAAAACAGTAGAAGGCTCGCTTATGTTAGCAAATTTAAGGCCTGCGATCAAGAAAATATCATCTCTTTGGGTTAGATTATATAAATTCAGATTTTATATAAACAATAATGATAAAATCACTAAATTTTATTATTATTCCTGAAAAGAAAAAATTGTTCCTTGTCCATAAATCCCCTAAGCTTTAAAAAAATGGCCCCGCGGCTTTTTTAAACGCGAAAAAACACGAGAATCATAAATGTTCCAGAGGGCTCCCGCCCATATGGGTCCGTGGGAGGAAGCTGTTTTTTTTAGGCGCGCGTCAATAAAAAAACCGGGGGCCATAGGAATACGCGAATTACGCGGGTAATTTAGGCGTACATTCGCCGAAAGACGAGGTTAAGCTAGCCTTAGCCTTGAGTTTTGAAATCGGTGGAGGCCAGGTACTCGATGAGTTGCTGAATGTTGTTTTTGACCAATTGATAAAAACCCTCGGATTGTACTAACACAGTATCTAATATCTGATCGGTTACTTCAGCCTGGGTGACGACCTCCTTGTTCTTGTCCAGTTTCTGGCCGTAGCTTCTGGTGCGGCTGGCGTTGGGCTTGTCCACGGTTCTCGCTACCTCGGCCTTCTGAACTTCTTCAAACTGCTTGATGTTGGCCACAGATGCGTCCTTGTAGTACTGGAGTATTTCCTTGGCGTCCACGGTTCCGTCGCGGATCTCGGTCACCCTTTCCTTCATCTCCTCTTTGGACATCTTTCCAGCTTTGTAGTCTTTTTCAAGTTGCTTGTAGGCATTGCTGTAACAGTTGGCCGTGATCCTGGCGGAGCTCACCGCCTTGTTGAGGGTGCTGTAGTCCTCGTCCATGTACTGGGCGTAGGTAGCGAAACGCTCCTCTTGGTTTTTGGCCTGGACCTCGGATGTGACTATGTAGGCGACCGAGGCGCCCACGACGGCTCCGGCCGCGGCGCCTATCAAGATGTTCTCGGTCTTACCGGTGAGAGCTCCGGCCAAGGCGCCAGCCAAGGCGCCGCCCACCGCCCCTTGGGCGATCCTGGCGGAGAGCTGCTTGGCCTCTTCTCTTAGGGTGGAGATGGGCTCATAGCACTGGGGATAGTGCTTGACCACCACGGTCTGCTTGCCCAGGCCCCGGGCCCCGCAGCCAACCGCGAAGAAAGCGAGGAGCACGATGAGCGTGGTAATTTTTAGGATTGTAGCGGGACTCGTGGTGAGTCGGGAATTTTCGCTAAAAAGACATGAATTTTTCATATTGATCACCTTTGTTGAAAAAATAAATTGAAGAGTCAAAACAAGAGATATTTACACACAATAAACATATATAGCTAAAATAGTTAAAAATTGAATAGAATTAAAGCATTTCGTAAGTGCGGAAAAAATTTATTTTCGTTATATTGTTAGACTTACTATGAAACTGAAGGAATAATAATTTGTAAAAACATGAATTTAATACGGTACATGGACGTTCTGATGAGAGCGAAAGGCGCGATTTAGGGCACAATCTTTAAATATTGGAAATGTTACCGCTATTACAGGGTAAGGGGTATATTAAAAAAACTACACGCCATAAGACCTCAATAAAAAAAGTATCGAACAACTTGTCTTGGAATAAAAAATCCTGGAAAAAAGTACTTTGTAGTGTCTCGTATTTTTTTAATTTTTAGTGGACCAATTATTTTAGTTACTTTTTGATATTTTAGCGAGCGATAATAATATATTCTTGGTTTAGATATTTCTTTAAGATAAGGATTTTTATAGTCAGTAGTAGTAAAGTCATGATTAGATATCAGTTAGTTCAAAACTTTTCGATTTCCATCAGAACATAAATATGCGTTGGTTTTTTTATCAGCGGAGCTAAGTTTTATTTTTTCGCGAAAAAATGTTTTGTCACAATCCTTGACGAAATATCCGGGACTTTCAATATCTAAGCCGTCTTCCTTGAAAATATTTTTGTCATCTTCCCTCATTTTGCTTATATAGCCTATCCGCTCTGAATTTAAATATGCCAAGTTTTTTTGAGGGTATTTTCAGCATCTATCAAAGCTAATTTTATATTATATGACCGCAATGTTTCAATTATATAGCTTAATATAGATATATTTATTATATTACCAGTAACAATCAGAAAATATGGAGGAATCTTATTTTTTAGATCGATTACATAAACTATTCTTTTTTTTGTATTTATATCTACATAATTTAGATATAAATTAAAGCATTTTCTATAAAAATCATCTTGACCTATCTCTTTTAAAAAATTAGCTATGGAGCTTTCGGACATATGTGCCTTAGGGTAGAGCAGCTTGGCGTAAGATTTTTTAAACCAAAGGGTATCCTCTATAGTTTGTTTGAGTGGGTTTGAGTGAGCCTATAAGCTAAGAGAGCGTTTAAAGAATCACTTAACTCGGGAGCTAATTGGTGGAGAACAGAGTCAAATTTTGTCCTAATGAGAATTTCTTCATAGACTCACATGTTTCCATATTCGAGCGTATATCTTTGTGGCCAATGGAGGCCAAAATTATAATCAAGCCTCAAGGTAACGCCATATTGGACGGGTGGAATTTAAAATTGATGACTTAGTACTAAAAAGGCTAACAATTTCTGGGCTTAAGTTTAGGGAAAGTTACTTTAAAAAAATATTTTAATAAAGCATGGTGAAAATTAAAAATACTAATATGCGAAAA